>NZ_JBMVJB010000008.1:0-69962 GCF_049893425.1 Streptococcus sp. VTCC 12886
TATGTAAATAGAAAAAGGTTCCAGAGTCGACAGGACTTTGGATCCTTTTTCAATATACCTTGTTATTGGGCGGTTACAGTGATAGCTAGAGATTATCAGTTTTTATTTCCATTAACCTTGTAGGTACGTGTTTGTTTCCATTGACAAGGAGTTTGTGGGAATAGAAACGTACCCACCTTTAAATCGTTTTAATGATTGCCCCTGAAAGTCGTGGTAACAATTAAATATTAACTGTTAAAGGTTTTATAATCATTTTAAGAATTGAGGTAAATATGAACGATCAAGAACGCTTACTAACGAATTTTAACGTTTGCAATCAGGTGCTCATCTATCTAAGTTACAGTTAGCAGATGAGTTTGGAGTTAGTGAAAAAACAATACAGAGAGATTTTTCTCTATTAGGTCATTAATCAGTTGGGAGGTATCGTATACTTGAAACATGCGATTGAAAGAGGCTGGGCAGAAAGTCCAGCCTCGCTTCTCAGAGTTCGTGTCAACATCTCAGCTGGCTTTAACAGTCTGGGAGACTGTTAAAGGTAGGAGATAAGATTTGCACAGCAAATCTCAGCAGTTCGTGTTTCACACTCCAAATCTGACCATTACCACTGTTGCGAACAAAGTTCGCTCCATTTCCAACCTCAAACTGTCTCCCAGACAGTTTGAGCTGTGCGGGGGTGGGAGTTTAAAAGGTCTGGGAGACCTTTTAAAGTGGGAAATATAAGCTGACGGCAGTCAGCTCACATAAATTGAAGTCTGGGAATAGACTGTTTAAGCTCAACAACTAGAAATAAAGACTTGTTGGCGACTCTTTTTAGACTGGTCGAGTTCTTTCCCACTTCCAGTCTACATGGAAATCAATTCGGCCTATCTATCCTGAACGAAAAATGTTTTAAAATTTTCTTATTTCAATGAAATAACTGAATAAATTTAACCTGAGTCAGTTGAGTGTAGGCATTTACTTTCAAAAACAAATATTAAGGATATACCACAAGGAGGTTTGCTATGCTCTATTTGTATTTAATGACAAATAAGAATGAAATGATTGAACAGTTGATTAAGGACCATGTTGAACATTTGAAGCAACTGGATGCGGAAAATATGCTTGTTCTATGTGGACCTTTTCATGATTATCCTGGTGGTATGGTTGTTTTAAACGCAGATTGTTATGACCAGGCTATTTTGATTGCTGAAAGTGACCCGTTTATCCATTCTGGTTGTAAAACCTATGAATTAAGAAGTTTAGAAGTTGCCAACAAGGACAATCAATATCTACTTTGAGGGTGTAAAGGTATCAATAGTCTGTTTGACGGGTGGTCAAGCAAATGTCTAGCATTTTAATGACCTCTTTCATCCGTTATTGGTCGGTGTTCCAATGCTCTCCTCTATTAACTTTTGGCAATTAAAAATCTGATACTAAGAACAAAAAACGGATATAAATCATTGGTATATTTATATGCTAAATGATATACTATAAGTGTTGGAGAAAGTAAGTGATGGAAGGTTTTGTTCACTCCTCATTTGCTATTCAATTTGTAATATATCCTTATATGTCATTGTTTTCAAAGGATTCCTATGATTATGAAAAAGATACGAATTATTTGCCTACTTATTTTAGTCTTTGTTTTTTCTGGTATTCCTGTCCATGCTAATCAAACGAATATTGATTACCCAAGCCTTAACTTGCTTACCTTTAAAAAGGAAAAACAGCTGGTTCTTGGAGAGTTTGATAGTCTAGGTAGAGCTACATCAGCTCACATTCAGTTACAAGATAAAGATGAGCCTAAAAAACGGAGAGAACCCAAAATAAAATACAATCCCGTCGGTTGGCATAACTATAAACTAGCTTATGGGAATCAAGGCAAGAAGTCATGGTTATTTAATAGGGGCCACCTGATAGGATATCAGTTTAGTGGCCTGACAGATGAGGGGAAAAATCTGGTTCCGTTGACTGCTTGGACCAATAGTGGTCATTATAAGGGGACGGATTCCAATAATAGTGAAGGAATGCTCTACTATGAGAAACGTCTGGACAGTTGGCTGGCGACTCATCCCAATTTTTGGTTAGACTATCAAGTAAAACCGATTTATACTGGAAATGAATTGATGCCGCGTCAAGTAGTTCTTCAGTATGTTGGTCTTGATGAGTCAGGGAATCTGATCAATATTCAACTCGGCGGTTCAAAAGAATCTGTAGATAGCAATGAAATTACTACGGTCGTTTTAGAGAATTACTCTAAAAATGCCACAATTGATTACTTGAAAGGAACTGCAACACCGTCCCTGGTTCCAACTGAGGAGAGTAGTCAGTCATCCTCTGCTAGCTCAGCGGTTGAATCGCAACCAAGTGAGAGTGTAGAAGCATCTCAACCATCCACTCAGCTGGCAGCTGTTGTTTATATTGCAAGGAACGGAAGTGCAGATGTCTATTGGTATTCAAAAGAAAATATGCCATCCAATACAAATTTGTCAAAAGTTATTGAGATGTCAGAAGAGGAAGCACTCAGTCTAGGAAAACGTCATACGACGAAAGAATAGTGAAACTCTTGTACTGGATAGAATTTGTAAAAAGAACTAAAGATATATAAAAAATGCATAAAATTGATATGATTGAAACATGATTTTATGCGTTTTATGATGTTGAGTATTTTGTAGTCTTATATTCAATGAAAATCAAAATCAGTATAGGCGACGTAGATGCAAATAGAACCGAAGTACATCAAATCAAGTCAAAAACGTCTGATTTTGGTTCTCAAAGAGTAAGAAGATATTTATTCGAGTCGTTCCTTACTATTCCTTGACCTACAGCTCCGTTTTAAATACACTGATCATCTAGTAGAAAGAAATTTGGAAGGTTATTTGTGAGAGTTTGATTCACTCGCAAGTATCGCTGTGAATGCTATTTTTCCAAGATTATAGGAAGGGTTGTCGATGTAATAATTTTTAAGAAATATTTATTTTTCTTAATCATGCTTGCCAATCCGTAAAAGATACAATAGAATAGAGATAAATCAGTGTGGAGGAACAAATTTGTGATTGAAAAACGTTTTGGCAACAATAATGAGCTGAGCTGGATTATTATCCATTCAGAAAGAGAAATGATAGACAAACAATTAGTCGAAGACTATGGATTAGATAAAGAATTGGTTTCATATGCATTAGACAAAAATGAAAGGGCTCATTTAAAATACAATGTAAAACTCGATCGATTGTTATTGATTTTTAATCTATTAGATATAACAAAAGAGGATAATTATTATGAAACAACACCGATGGCCTTTATCGTGCAACAGAATCAATTTATTACAATTTTTAATGCAAGAAATGCCTATTTCCAGGAAAAATTAGAAAAGTACTTGATGGACCATTCCGTTATGTCCTGTTTTCAATTTCTTTTTGCAGCCCTTACCTTAACTTCTAAAGAATATTTTCCCATACTAGATCAATTGGAAAGTGATAGAGAGATTCTTAATTCCAAACTAAGGAAGAGAACAACTAAGCAACTGCTATTTGAATTATCGGACTTAGAAACAGGTTCAGTCTATTTACTGACAGCGGCAAACCAAAATGTTCTGCTTTTAGAACAATTGAGAAACCATCCGCATATTCAGAAGCTTGGCAGTATCGAACTTGAAGAATTAGATGATGCATTGATTGAAGCGGAGCAATTGTCAGCCATGACACATTTGGATTCTCAGATTCTACGACAACTTTCTGGTGCCTACAATAATATCTTGAACAATAACTTGAATGACAACCTTACCATTCTAACAATCATCTCCATTTTACTCGCTGTTTTAGCTGTAATAACAGGATTCTTTGGAATGAACGTTCAGCTACCATGGCAAAACGAGCCACTGGCATGGATTCGGATTGTAATAATCTCTTTGGTACTGCTCATCATTATTACAACACTATTAAACTTGATGATGTCAAGAAGAAATTAGCTGAACTAGATAAGTATGCACATCAAAAGTGGAATTCAACGATAATTCAAATATGAAAAGCAAAAAACAAAAAAGCGAACGATACAGAACTTTCGGAGTAGTTAGTCTTGTACCGGTCGCTATTTTCATTTTAAGTAATCTTGATCGTAATAACTTAGGCTCTTTGTCAACTGTAGTGGGTAGATGAAAAGCTAACACCTAGAGAGGACGAACTTCGTCCTCTCTTTCTTTATCTCTTTCTTGTTTTTAGGAGATAAGCTGAAAAGGGCTCTCCCCAGCCCTTTTCACTGTTCAAAGCAATCAAAATCCGTTTTTTAAAGTTTTCAAAGTTCCTGAAACCAAAGGCATTTCTCTTAATGATTTTGATGAGATTATTGGTAGCTTCCAGTTTGGCGTTTGAATAAGGCAATTCCATGGCGTTTACAACCTTGTCTTTATCCTTTAAAAATGTCTTAAATACCGTCTGGAAAATAGGATTAACAGTGGCTATTTCCTGTTCGATGAGACTGAAGAAATGATCTGAGTTTTTCTCTTGGAAATGGAACAAGAGAAATTGATAGAGTTCATAGTGCTGTCTGAGTTCATCAGAGTAGGATAGGAGTTTTTCTTTGTGGTCTTATATTCAATGAAAATCAAAATCAGAATAGGCGACGTAGATGCAAATAGAACCGAAGTACATCAAATCAAGTCAAAAGCATTTGATTTTGGTTTTCGAAGACTATTGAAGACTATTATTGATTCTCAAAGAGTAAGAAGATATTTATTCGAGTCGTTCCTTACTATTCCTTGACCTACAGTTCCGTTTTAAATACACTAATCATCTAGTAGAAAGAAATTTGGAAGGTTATTTGTGAGAGTGTGATTCACTCACAAGTATTGCTGTGAATGCTATTTTTCCAAGATTATAGGAAGTGTTGTCGATGTAATAATTTTTAAGAAATATTTATTTTTCTTAATCATGCTTGTCAATCCGTAAAAGATATAATAGAATAGACATAAATCAGTGTGGAGGAACAAATTTGTGATTGAAAAACGTTTTGGCAACAATAATGAGCTGAGCTGGATTATTATCCATTCAGAAAGAGAAATAATAGACAAACAATTAGTCGAAGACTATGGATTAGATAAAGAATCGGTCTCATATGTATTAGACAAAAATGAAAGGCCTCATATAGAATACAATGTAAAACTCGATCGATTGTTATTGATTTTTAATCTATTAGATATAACAAAAGAGGATAATTATTATGAAACAACACCGATGGCCTTTATCGTGCAACAGAATCAATTTATTACAATTTTTAATGCAAGAAATGCCTATTTCCAGGAAAAATTAGAAAAGTACTTGATGGACCATTCCGTTATGTCCTGTTTTCAATTTCTTTTTGCAGCCCTTACCTTAACTTCTAAAGAATATTTTCCCATACTAGATCAATTGGAAAGTGATAAAGAGATTCTTAATTCCAAACTAAGGAAGAGAACAACTAAGCAACTGCTATTTGAATTATCGGACTTAGAAACAGGTTCAGTCTATTTACTGACAGCGGCAAACCAAAATGTTCTGCTTTTAAAACAATTGAGAAACCATCCGCGTATTCAGAAGCTTGGTAGTATCGAACTTGAACAATTAGATGATGCCTTGATTGAAGCGGAGCAATTGTCAGCCATGACACAATTGGATTCTCAGATTCTACAACAACTTTCTGGTGCCTACAATAATATCTTGAACAATAACTTGAATGACAACCTTACCATTCTAACAATCATCTCCATTTTACTCGCTGTATTATCTGTAATAACAGGATTCTTTGGAATGAACGTTCAGACACCATGGGAAAACGAGCCACTGGCATGGATTCGGATTGTAATAATGTCTTTGGTACTGCTCATCATTATTACAACACTATTAAACTTGATGATGTCAAGAAGAAATTAGCTGAACTAGATAAGTATGCACATCAAAAGTGGAATTCAACGATAATTCAAATATGAAAAGCAAAAAACAAAAAAGCGAACGATACAGAACTTTCGGAGTAGTTAGTCCTGTACCGGTCGCTATTTTCATTTTAAGTAATTTTGATCGTAATAACTTAACCAACAAATTCGTTGATTTCTTTTTCAATATTGGCGATTTTTTCTTCTGCTTCAGCCAGTGTTTCACCGACAGTCGCAATATAGAATTTGATTTTTGGTTCTGTTCCAGAAGGACGTACTGCAAACCATGAATCATCAGCCAAGGTATATTTCAAAACATCAGATGGAGGAGTAGTGAGTTTTTCAACATTTCCATCTTTGTAAGTCTTGGTTTGAAGGGCAAAGTCTTCAAAGACTGCGATATCTGTGCCGTTAAATTGTTCTGGTGAGTTATCACGGAATTTAGCCATGATAGCCTTGATTTGTTCTGCACCATCTTTACCAGAAAGAGTAACTGAAATAGTTTTCTCAGCAAAGTAGCCATATTCTTTGAAGATTTCATCAATACCATCAGCTAAGGTCATGCCACGAGAACGATAGTAGGCAGCAATCTCAGCAACGATTAAAACGGCTTGGATGGCGTCTTTATCACGTACAAATGGCTTGATAAGGTAACCAAAGCTTTCTTCAAAACCAAACATGAAAGTGTAGTTGTGTTTTTCTTCAAATTCTTGAATTTTTTCGGCAATAAATTTAAAACCTGTCAAGACGTTGAACATGGTTGCGCCGTAGCTTTCAGCAATCTTAGTAACCAACTCTGTTGATACGATTGATTTAGCAAGGGCAGCGTTTGCAGGAAGTGTACCCGCTTGCTTGTTAGCTTCTAAAATATATTTGGCGATAATAGCACCGATTTGGTTACCAGAAAGGTTCCAGTAAGAACCATCTGCTTGGCGTACTTCAACACCAACACGGTCCGCATCAGGGTCTGTTGCAAGAAGAACGTCAGCATCTACTTCACGACCTAATTCTTCTGCCAATGCAAAAGCAGCTTGGCTTTCTGGGTTTGGAGAAGCAACAGTTGAGAAATCAGGATCTGGAGTCGCTTGAGCTTCTACGACTTGCACAGATTCAAAACCAGCTTGTGCAAGAGCACGACGAGCCAACATTTCCCCAGTACCATGAAGAGGTGTGTAGACAATCTTCATATCTTTACCATATTCAGCAATCAAATCAGGATTGATACTCAAATCTTTTAATTCTTCAAGGTATTTTACGTCTGTTTCTTCACCAAGAACGGTGATTAAACCATTTTCTTTACTTGCTTTAAGATCAGCCAATTCAACAGTAAATGGATTCTCAATGGCACGGATATAGTCGGTCAAAGCAGCAGCGTCTGCTGGTGGCATTTGTCCGCCGTCTTCACCATATACTTTGTAACCGTTGAATTCTTTCGGGTTGTGGCTGGCAGTCACCATGATACCTGCGATAGCATTATAATGACGAACTGCAAATGAGAGTTCGGGAGTTGGACGAAGGCTTTCAAAGACGTATGATTTGATACCATGTGCTGCCAAAACTTGAGCAGATTCAAAGGCAAATTCTTGCGAGAAGTGACGTGAGTCATAAGCAATTGCAACACCACGTTTTTTGGCTTCTTCACCTTTGGATTCTACCAACTTGGCCAAACCTTCAGTAGCTTGACGAACAACAAATACGTTAATGCGGTTAGTACCAGCACCGATATAACCACGCATACCAGCAGTACCAAATTCAAGGTTTGTGTAAAATGCATCTTCCTTTGTCTTTTCATCCATTGCAACTAATTCTTCACGCAAATAGTCAGGTAGATCAGCAAAGTCGAGCCAAGTTTGATAGGATTCTTGATAAGTCATTGTAGTGTCTCCTTAAAATTTTTCTCTTAAACGCTTTCAGTATACCATTTTCGAAAGAAAAAATCACGCTTTCACGCGATTTTCTGATATTTATTTTTGGATTTTCTGTAAAGTTGGAACAAGCGCTGCAGTTAATACAGAAGAAATGATCATTTCTGCAATTGAATTGGTACCTAAAACGGTTGCTAACATTGCTTGAATATTTCCATCAAAGACAGAGGAGAAGAGGAAGAAAATACCTCCAAGTACAAAAATAGTATTGGTCATTGAACCAACTGCACCAGCAATGAACAAACCTTTGCGATTTTTTATCCATTTGTATACGAAATAAGGTGTAATTCCGATTAATATACGAGGGACAACTGCAATGATGATTGAATAAACATTACCATTCTCAACAAATGGCGAGAAAAGATAGCTGGTTGGTAGTAAGTTGATAGTATTATAGGTCATACTCATCAAGCCCATGAGAGCCCCTAAGCAAGCCCCAACCCGTGGGCCGTATATAATAGAAGCAATAATGACTGGAATATGTACGATGGTGGGTTTTATTGGAACAGGCAATATATTAAAAATAATTGAACTCAATATATTGATGACAATCATGACAGCAAAGAAGATTGCAATTGTAGCAATTTGATTTGATTTATTTTTTTTCATTAAGGGTGTTACTCACTTTCTCTAAAATATCAGTTACCTCAGCCAAGGCCCCAGTTCCAAAATCTCCACAGGCGAGTAGTGCTTCCCGTGGCTTGACCTCGTCAAATCCATACTCTTCTAAGGTATTCAAATTCTTCTGAGTTGCAGGATTGAGGTACATATTAGTATTCATAGCGGGGGCAATCAATTTTGGGATTCCAATTGGCAAAGCCAGTGCTGTGGCTGTAACAATATTGTCAGCCATACCGTGGGCCAATTTTGCAATGGTATTGGCTGAAGCAGGCGCAACTAGGAATAAATCCGTTTCTTTTGCAATATCAATGTGTTTAATGAGACTGGGATCTTCTTCCACCATGACTTCAGTATGGACAAGATTTTTGGAAAGGGATTGAAGTGTAAGTGGAGTAATGAAGTCCATAGCAGAGCGACTCATGAGCACGGTCACCTTATGGCCAAGTTTTGTTAATTGACTGGTCAAATCAGCAGCCTTATAGGCTGAAATAGAGCCTGTCACGGCAAGTGTTATATTAGCCATTCTGTTCACCTTTTTCTAGTGTATCTAAAATCAGCTGGGCAATTTCTTCCTTTGTGTTTGCCTGCAATTCTGTAGTCGGACTCACTAAAAATCCAATATGCTGATTTTCGCTGATGTCGTTCAAATCATTTGCAAGGATAAAATCAGCACCATTCCGAGCAATACTCTGACGTGCCACCGCAAATAATTCTTCTTTTGGAACACCAACTAAAAGCTTAAATCCTATCAGCGTGATAGTCGGATTCCATTCCTTAACATAGGATATAACCTTGGGTGTTTTTTTCAGAAAAAGAACTTGATACTCATCGTTGGAGGAAATCTTGCTTTCTGTATTTTGTTTATCCAGCAAACTAGCAATGTCATCCGTATTTTTAAGTTCATCTAATCCAGTCATGTAAACAGGTGTATAGTCAGAAACAGCCATACTATGGATGAGAGCCTGGTGTGTATTGACCAAAGGTTCTAATGTATCTTTCAAACTTTCTACATTTGTAATCTGGACAATGGTTAACCGCTCATGAGGCGCTGGCTTTACAGCCTGCTTCGTCGTAACCAGAGTAACCTCGTGCCCTGCATCCAAGGCTTTTTCAGCAATCAATTTTCCTAAATGACCAGAGGCGTGGTTTGTTATGGCGCGGACTTGATCGATGGCTTCACTAGTCCCACCAGAAGTAATCAATAATTTCATATTCATATTTTACTAAAATTTCTATTTTTAGTAAAGTTTTAGAGACCGTTTTCAATTAGGAAATTGCCAAATAAATCATTTATATTGGAAATAAGACTAGTAAAATACGTACGTTTTGATCCAATGATATTGAAATAATACATGATTTACGAAATCTATGCTATACTATATCTATATAAAAGGGATATAGGAGAAGTTATGAAGTCAGATATCGAAATTGCACAAAGTGTAACTTTGAAACCAATCACAGAAATCGTTGAAAAAGTTGGTATCAGCTTTGATGATATTGAACTTTACGGAAAATACAAGGCAAAATTGTCTTTCGATAAAATCTATGCAGTCAAGGAAAATGCGCCTGGTAAGTTGATTTTAGTAACAGCTATCAACCCAACGCCAGCTGGTGAAGGTAAGTCGACCATTACCATCGGTTTGGCTGATGCTCTTTCTAAAATTGGAAAGAAAACCATGATTGCATTACGCGAGCCTTCATTGGGTCCAGTGATGGGGATCAAGGGTGGCGCTGCAGGTGGAGGTTTTGCGCAAGTCTTGCCAATGGAAGACATCAACTTGCATTTTACTGGCGATATGCATGCCATTACGACAGCAAACAATGCTCTTTCAGCCTTGATTGATAACCATCTCCATCAGGGAAATGCATTAGGTATTGACCAACGCCGTATCATCTGGAAACGCGTTGTTGATTTAAATGACCGCGCTCTTCGCAAGGTAACTGTTGGCTTGGGTGGTTCGCTCAATGGTATTCCTCGTGAAGATGGATTTGATATTACCGTAGCTTCTGAAATCATGGCAATTTTGTGTTTGGCGACAGACATCAATGACTTGAAAGAACGGTTGGCAAATATTGTTATTGGTTATCGTTTCGATCGCAGTCCTGTCTACGTGCGTGATTTGGCGGTGGAAGGTGCTTTGACCCTCATTTTGAAAGACGCTATCAAGCCAAACTTAGTCCAAACGATCTATGGCACGCCAGCTTTTGTTCATGGTGGACCCTTTGCGAATATTGCTCATGGCTGTAACTCAGTTCTTGCAACTACAACAGCTCTGCGCTTGGCAGACTATACTGTGACTGAGGCAGGCTTCGGTGCAGACCTTGGCGCAGAAAAATTCCTAGATATCAAAGTTGCGAATCTTCCAAAAGCACCTGATGCTGTGGTAATTGTAGCGACACTTCGTGCCCTTAAAATGCATGGTGGTGTAGCTAAGTCAGATCTTTCTGCTGAAAACTTAGAGGCTGTGAAAGCTGGTTTTGCAAATTTGAAACGCCACGTTGAAAATATTAAGAAATTTGGTATTCCAGCAATTGTTGCCATTAATGAATTTGTATCAGATACTGCTGATGAGATTGCAACCTTGAAAGAACTGTGTGCTGAAATCGGTGTACCAGTTGAATTGGCAAGTGTTTGGGCAAATGGTGCTGATGGTGGTGTTGAGTTGGCTGAGACAGTTGTTGCAACAATTGAAAATCAGGTTGCAAACTACCAACGCCTTTACAAATCAGAAGATAGCCTAGAAGAGAAAGTGACTAAGATTGTCACAGAAATCTACGGTGGTACAGGTGTTGTCTTTGAGAAGAAAGCACGAAATCAATTGGCTGAATTTGCCAAGAATGGATGGGATCAATTACCAGTATGCATGGCCAAGACACAATACAGTTTTTCAGATAATCAATTTGCACTGGGTGCTCCAACTGGATTTGCAATCACCGTTCGTGAATTTGTTCCAAAATTGGGAGCTGGCTTCATTGTTGCCTTAACTGGTGACGTCATGACCATGCCAGGCTTACCAAAGGCACCTGCCGCACTTAATATGGATGTAGCAGAAGACGGCACTGCAATTGGATTGTTCTAAGATGAAACAAAAGATCCGCTTTTTACGCGGATTTTTTTCTATATATACTTTTACTTCTATACTCGAATGAAGACCATTTAGTTAAGAACTGTGATGATGTAGTCGAATGAATCAGCTTTCAGATAAAAAACTGAGTTGCAGAAGTACTAAAGTAGGTCAAGCCGAAAGTGACAATATGTCAAAGCTTATTCAAATAACTATCTTCAGGGAGTTTATCTACCATGTGATAGGCAAGCAAACCTAGTAAGATACTCATTACTGGGAACACTGTACTGAGGATAGCTGTATTGAAGGGAGAATTAAACAGGAAGTGGAGTCCCATACTGGCAAATAGCCAACCTGCTCCTTGTGTTTTTGACATACCTGAATCTTTAGTCAATAGCGCAACTAGACCAATTGCAAAGAGCATTGTAAATACCCAATGGGTCCAACCAGCTTGACCAACGCGCTCGATGATGGTTTCGAATCCATCTAATTTACCCATGAACATATCACGGAAGGTAAACATGCAGTCCTCTATGAGTTGGAAACCAAGTCCAGCAATAATTCCGCTGACTAAAGCATGTTTTAGGGTGAGTTTTCTACAAATCAGTAAGACAAGTAGAACCACTAAACCTTTACCAAACTCCTCGGCAAATGGGGCGGAGACTGCAGCTCCCCAATCTGCTTTAAAGTTATCACTTGCTTTAACAATCTCAATCCAAAAGTAGCCTACTGCCATGTGACCAAGCTCTGAGAATGCCATACCAGCAGTTAAACCAAGTAGCCAAGATAGATTTGTAACTTTTTTGGAAATATGATAACGTTTAGCCAAGTAGCGAGTGAGATAGAGAAGGGGAAGTAGATAAATTGCAACTAATGATATCGTTAGGAAGAAGAGAGGGTATTTATCCTCCATACCATTGGGTTTTCCAAATTCTCCGAAGACAATTTTACATCCACTGACAAATCCAATCGCTGCCAGCAAGATAGGGAAGTAGGTTTTACAAGAATGAAGTAGTTGTTTCTTGATGTGTACAAACTGTATTAATCAACTAATGCATGAATACATTGCAACAAAAAAAAGTTTTGTCTAGTAATTATCGGTTTTTCCGAACGTTTTTTACTATGTTCTTTCATTTTTTCACAGCGTAGCAGTTTTATGCCAAATTGAATCATTTTTGATATACTAAGAGCAAACAGAAAAAAAGGAGCAACCTATGGAACAATATGATTTAGTAGTCATTGGTTTTGGAAAGGCTGGTAAGACCTTGGCAGGGAAGCTGTCAGCAGCTGGGAAGAAGGTTGCCTTAGTAGAGGAAAATCCTGCTATGTTTGGCGGGACTTGTATCAATATTGGCTGTATTCCAACCAAGACTCTTTTAGTTGCAGCAGATAAAAACTGGACTTTCGAGCAGGTCATGGAGCAAAAAGAAACCGTTACTACTCGCTTGCGGAACAAAAACGAGGCAGTCTTGAAAGGCAGCGGTGCTAGTTTGTATCAAGGACACGCGCGTTTTGTGGCGGATAAGGTTGTGGAAGTATCAGCAGGTGAGGAATCCATCCAACTGACTGCCGAAACTATTGTCATCAATACAGGTGCTAAGTCGCGCGTGCTACCAATTCCAGGTTTGTTGGATTCAGCTCACGTTTATGACAGTACTGGCATTCAGAATTTGGAGGTTCGTCCTGACAAGTTGGCAATTATCGGTGGTGGTAACATTGGACTGGAATTTGCTGGACTTTACAGCAAACTCGGCAGTCGGGTGACAGTATACGAAGCCAGCTCTGCTATTTTACCAAGAGAAGAAGAAGTGGTTGCTAAACTAGCTAAGGAGTATATGGAAGAAGCAGGCGTGACCTTCGTTCTCGGAGCAAACATCGAGCAAGTGGCTGCAGCAGGAGAGCAGGTTGCCGTGACTGTCAATGGTGAAACAGCTAACTTCGATGCTGTCCTATATGCGACAGGTCGTGTGCCAAACACTGCTGACTTGGGCTTGGAAAATACGGCGATTGAGGTTTTGGATAATGGTGCTGTTAAGGTGGATGACAACTGTGAAACCACTGTTCCAGGTGTCTACGCAGTGGGTGATGTAAATGGCGGTCCACAATTCACTTACACATCTCTAGACGACTTCCGTATCGTCTTCGGCAAGTTGACTGGGACTGGAACTTATAGCTTGAGCCAACGTAAGTCAATCCCAACCAGCGTCTTTATTACGCCTGTACTTTCTCGTGTCGGTCTGACCGAGAAGGAAGCCAAAGAAGCGGGTTACGACTACATTGCCAATGAATTGCCTGTTGCCAATATGCCACGCGCCCATGTCAACAACGACCTCAAAGGTATTTTCAAGGTCATCGTGGACAAGGAAAGTAAGCTTGTTCTTGGTGCAACTCTCTTTGGTCACAATTCAGAGGAGCTGATTAACTTGATTGCTATGGCAATTGACAATAAGATTCCTTATACCTACTTCAAAACACAGATTTTCACCCATCCGACTATGGCTGAGAATTTGAATGATGTCTTTAATTTTTAATAGTGTAATAACCGTCCAATAGGGCGGTTTTTTGTCGGAAAGCACTTGCAAATATGGTATAATGAAAGGTAAGAATATGCAAGGAGATCCTGTATGAGAAAGAGGGAACACAATGAGTTTACGAGGGTACAGTTACCGGCTGCTTTACATCTTACGCGGCTAGGTTATACCTATCTTTCATCTTCCAGCAGGGAGTTAAAAGAGCGGGATATTACTACAAATATTCTAGTTGCTATTTTTAAGCAACAGTTTCTAAAGTTTAATAATTATGTAAGTGAAACTGACTTTGAACGGGAATTTGAGAATATCCGCTTGGAATTGGAACAAGATGATATTGGACGAAGTTTTTTCAATCGGATTCATGCAGACTCTGGCTACACCTATATCAATTGGGATAATATAGAGGAGAATACCTTTCATATAGCCTTAGAAGTCACCTGTCAAAATGGTGAGGAAGAGTTCCGGCCTGATATCACCGTTTTTATCAACGGCCTCCCTCTCAGTTATATCGAAGTCAAGCAACCAGATGCTATTCGTGATGGAAAAACAGGAATTAACTCTGAAAAAGAACGTACAAAGCTTCGCTTTGAAAATAAAAAATTCAGACGCTTTAATAATATCACTCAACTCATCGCTATTTCAGACAATCTGCCCTACGATGATAGTCAAGGTCAGCAGTTCCAAGGGTCATTTTACTGTACTAATGCCTATTCTGGTACCAAGTTCAACTCTTTCAAGGAAGAGCAGGAGAGACAAGTACAGTCTAGCCTGTCTAGCTTAACAGAAGAGATGATTGATTTGGTTCTCACGGATGTCAATCGCTTTGCATTAAAGTCACAGGCAGAGTTTCGAACCAACTTAGACTCAGCTAGCCCATGTAACTCATTCCTGACCTCGCTGTATCAGAAAGAACGACTCTTTTTCATGCTTCGTTATGGTTTAGTCTATGTAGAAGAACGGGATAAAAAGGGGCAAGTTCAACTCCAAAAGCATGCTATGCGCTATCCTCAATATTTTGCGACCAAGGCGATTGAGCGAGGATTAGAAGACGGGATCAAGAAAGGAGTTATCTGGCATACGCAAGGTTCTGGTAAAACCGCTCTAGCATTTTTCAATATCAGATACTTACGAGACTTTTATGCTAAAAGAGGTGTTGTCCCGCAATTTTACTTTGTGGTAGACCGATTGGATTTGGCTGATCAAGCCTATAAGGAATTTACCAAACGTGGCCTGAAGGTAAAACGCATTAACAAGCCGAGTGAGTTAAATCAGATTCAAGACCAATTCGATATCTCGGTTGTCAACATCCAAAAATTCAAAGAATCCTCTGATCTAACAGACCATTCAGGCTATGACTTGAATCGGCAAAATATCTACTTCATTGATGAGGCTCACCGTTCTTACAATGAAAAAGGTTCCTATCTGCCAAATCTGTATAATGCTGATAAAGAAGCTGTTAAGATTGCACTGACAGGAACGCCTTTGATTGCGACAAAGGCTGACGGAAAAACCAAGGAAACAGCTGTAACGACTCGTGATATTTTTGGGGATTATATCCATAAATACTACTACAATCAATCCATTGCTGACGGTTTTACCCTGCGACTGATACGAGAAGATATCGAAACCTCCTATAAAGAAACCTTACAAGTGGTGCATGAGGAGATTCAAAAGGGGACGCTGGATAAGAAATCCATATTTGCTCACCCACGTTATGTCTCACCAATGCTAGACTTTATTCTTGATGATTTTACAAGAGCACGAGAGATCATATTTGGCGACCAGTCCATCGGTGGAATGGTGGTCTGTGATTCTTCAGAACAAGCACGAGAATTGCACAAACAGTTAGAAGAACGCAGAAAAGCAGGGCTTACATCGTTTACTTCAACCTTGATTTTACATGATGCAGGGGATAAGGAATACAAGAAAGAAGAAGTGGATAAATTCAAGGACGGTCTGACAGATTTTGTCATCGTCTACTCCATGCTCTTGACTGGTTTTGATGCACCAAGGCTGAAACGGCTCTATCTTGGACGGAAAATCAAGGCCCATAATCTCTTGCAGACTTTGACCCGTGTCAACCGTCCGTACAAGGATTATGCTTTTGGCTATATCATTGATTTTGCGGACATTTCCAAGGAATTTGACAAGACCAATAAAGCCTATCTGGAAGAACTCAATCGGGAATACCAGGCAGCTTTGACAGAAGAAGACGGAGATAATCCTTTTGGAACTATTTTTGTGTCCCCAGAAGAAGTCCAGGAACAGCTAGCGAGCTCTAACCGAGTTCTACCGAGTTCTAATGAACTATCCGACAGATAACTTAGAATTTTTCGGAAGAGCCATCGATGAAGTCAAGGATAGGAAAGAGTTAATCGCCCTCCGAAAATCTCTTGAAACCATTCGTCAATACTACAACATGGCACGTTTGCATGGCTACCACGATATTGTCAAACAGGTCAATATGGGAGAAATTGCTAGCCTTTTAAATATGCTGTCCCGCCGCCTCTTGACTTTGAGCTTGTTAGAAAAACCAGATAGTTTTTCTAGTCAGCAACTATTGAATCTAGCCATGTCTGAAACTAGCTTTAGTTTTACCAAGATAAAGGAAGAGGAACTACGACTGGCAGCCAATGATTTGGACGATATCAGCCGCCGTGTGGCCAATGGTATCAATTTGCGGAGGGATGAAAAAGATCCAGAATGGGTAAGTCTTTATGAAGAGTTTCAACGCATCCTAAACAAGCACATGACACAGGAAGTAGAAGGATATAGTCTCTCAACCATTAACGAAACCAAACAAGCCTATCAAAGTTTATTCGATTCAGTAGAAGACTATAAAACAAGAATGAATCGCTTGGCCATGAACTTTGGTGGAGATACCATGTCTGCCCGTGCCTTTAAGCACATTACCCAATCAACAGTTGTCAGTGACTTCCCAGCTATTTACCAGGTTCTAAAAGGTGCCAAACCTATGATTGATTATCAAATCGGGCTTAATCAAGGCATTCTGGAAAACGAAGCCTATTTGGTAGCGCAGATCAGGCAACTGGCCCGTAAAGAAATGATGAAAACAGAAGTAGGGAAGCAACTCAAACGAGTCGATTATGATAAGTTGATTCGTTCCCTAATGGAAGTCTATGAAGGAGAATATTAAGTAAATGGAAGAACATTATATCGTACAGGTGCAGAGTCAAGTCCAAGGCTTGGTGGATGACCTAAAAGCAGTCTTTACCCATGCAGGACTTGCAGGAGAGGCAGCGGAGTATAAGCTTCTGACCCAGTCCTTCCTTTACAAATTTTTGAATGATAAGTTTTTGTACGAAGCCCTGAACATTGACGAATCCTATGATTACCAAGGTCTTTTGAACTTGTCTGAAGAAGATTATGACTGGTTTTTAGATGATATTGGAACCAAAACTGCTCATCTAAAACCTGAACAATTGATTGAAAGCCTACACCGTCAACAGAACCAAGCAGATTTTGCTGAGATTTTTGAACAGACTCTCAATCAGATTGCCATTGACAACAATGCTATTTTCTCTGTCCATACGGATGGTGGAACAGATATTCGCCTCTTCGATCAACGTTTGATTACGGATACGATTTCAGATACCAGCAAGCGAAATGAAGTGGCAGCTTCTATTATCAATCTATTGGCGCGTGTTAAATTTGACCAGCAGATTTTTTCACAGGGTTTTGACTTTTTCTCCACCTTGTTTGAGTACATGATTAAGGACTATAACAAAGACGGTGGTGGAAAGTATGCGGAATACTACACTCCCCACTCCGTTGCTAAAATCATCGCGGCCATTTTGGTGGGAAATGACCAGCCAAGTAACGTAAAAATCTATGATCCTTCTGCTGGTTCGGGGACTCTCTTGATGAACCTGGCCATTCAGATTGGTACCGACCGTACCAGCGTTTACAGTCAGGACATTTCTCAAAAATCCTCCAATCTCTTGCGTCTCAACTTGATTCTCAATGGCTTGCAGCATTCCATTCACAATATCGTACAGGGAAATACTATTCTCAACAATCGCCATGTGGAGAAGATGGACTATATCGTATCCAATCCTCCGTTCAAACTAGATTTTTCTGAGTGGCGAGATCAGGTAGAAAGCCTGCCAAATAGTAGTGAACGCTTCTTTGCAGGTGTGCCAAAGATTCCCAACAAGAAAAAAGAGAGTATGGCTATCTACCAACTCTTTATCCAGCATATTATCCATAGTTTGAAGGAAGACGGGCAGGCAGCTATTGTCTTGCCTACGGGCTTTATCACTGCCCAGTCAGGTATTGACAAGAAAATCCGTCAGCACCTGGTCGATGAGAAGATGCTAGCAGGGGTTGTGTCCATGCCGTCCAATATCTTTGCGACGACCGGTACCAACGTCTCCATCCTCTTTATCGATAAGAAAAATAAGGGTGATGTCGTCCTTATCGATGCCTCAAATCTCGGAACCAAGGTCAAGGAAGGCAAGAACCAAAAGACTGTCCTTAGCCCTGATGAAGAAAACCAAATCATCCAAACTTTTATCCAGAAAGAAGTTGTCGAAGACTTCTCTGTCAAGGTCAGCTATGAGGAGATTAAGGACAAGAACTACTCCCTCAGTGCCGGCCAGTACTTTGACATCAAGATTGATTACGTTGATATTAGCCCAGAAGAATTTGAAGAAAAAATGCAGGGCTACCAAGACCGCCTAGCCAGCCTCTTTGCCCAATCGCATGAATTGGAAAAGGAAATTGCGGAGCAGCTAAGGAGGGTGAGGTATGAGTGAGGTTAAAACTTGTGAACTTGGAGATTTGATTGAGTTTCAAAGGGGGTATGATTTACCGAAATCTGAGTTTAGGAACGGTCCTTATCCTGTACAGTCTTCAAATGGAATATTGGGATATCATATCGATTATAAAGTTGAGGGACCAGGAATAACAATCGGACGGAGTGGAACTGTGGGAATACCTCATTATTTGAATGAAAATTTTTATCCACATAATACAACTCTTTTTGTTAAAGATTTTAAAGGAAATGATAGGAAATACATATATTATCTTTTAAAACATTTAAAATTAAATGATTTTAAAACTGGTTCGGGCGTTCCAACCATGAACCGTAATCACTTACATCCATTAAAAGTAAATGCTTTTATTGATAAAAATTATCAAGTTAAACTCTCGTCTATTTTATCAATTCTCGACCAAAAAATCGCTCTGAACAACCAAATCAACGAAGAGTTGGAGGCTATGGCTAAGACCCTTTATGATTATTGGTTTGTGCAGTTTGATTTCCCTGATGAAAATGGCAAACCCTACAAGTCCTCTGGTGGTAAAATGGTTTATAATGACCAACTCAAACGTGAAATCCCAGAAGGGTGGGGAGTGGAGAAGTTGGAAAATATTGCTAATATAACAATGGGGCAATCTCCTAAAGGAACTTCTTATAATGAAGTTGGAGAGGGAATGTTATTTTTTCAAGGTTCAACAGATTTTGGATGGAGATTTCCTGTGGCAAGACAATACACAACTGAACCGTCTAGGATAGCAGAAGAAGATGATATCTTGTTAAGTGTTAGAGCACCTGTGGGGACTTTGAATATCGCTGATACAAGATGTTGTATTGGTCGAGGTTTAGCGGCTATTAATAGTAAAGTAGGAGCAAATAGCTATATTTTTAATGTTATGCAAGATTTTAAAAAGCTATTTGACATGATGAACTCAGTAGGAACTACCTTTGGTTCAATTACTAAAGATGACCTTTACTCATTAAAATTAATCTATCCGCCAAATGAACTATTGATGAAATTTGACAAATCAGTAAATTCATTTGATAGAGAAATCAAAAATAGAAGTAGACAAAACCAAGAACTCACCCAACTGCGCGACTGGCTCTTGCCAATGCTGATGAATGGGCAGGCTAGGGTGGAGGATAAAACATAGAAATTGTAAGAAAATGGTTATTTAGAATTAGTACAGGGGATGTAGAAAATTTACCAATCTCCCACGAAGATGATGAGTCAGATATTCTTAAGATTTCAATTCCTGTTTCATTTCTCTGGATTGTAATGTCAATAATAGGCATTATTAATTTCTGGTAGTTGTTAGACTCTTTAAAGTGTCGATATTGTATTATTGTTAAATCCCCCTAATCATTTCGACTAGGGGGATATTTTCTATGTTGTCTCCAATTCTTTTCCTTGTGGCAAAACAGTTTTGATTTCATTGGTGGAAGGGTTAGATTCTACCTTATTTTTCTGTCTATTTCGCTCTGAAAAATCTTGGCGAATATCGTTTAGGATTTGTAAGATGACCTTCTCACTAGCGTTGGCATCATAACTTACCTTATTGACCAAGTGGTTATACAGAAGAGAATAATCTTTGAACATATTTTTACGGATTTTAGCACTATCAATCTTGACACGTGTACTGGTATCTTGACAACGTTGGAGATAAAGGCTATAGGATTTTTCTTGACTGTCACGCAGATTGGCGACAGCCTCCTCTAACATCAGCATAGTAACAGCCTCGGAGTAGGGTGGCTGTGCGAGTCGAGCAAGCAGGGAATCCATCAAGGCAGATGATTCTTGCATATTTGCAGTTGGAGCAGTCTTATACAATTCGACCAGCTCTTGTAACAGGCGATAAGCCTTTAACTTTTCAACTGTTCGAGCATTTTGAAAGAGTTTGAGACCACCTACAAAAGCCGAAAAATCAATATTTCGGATTTTAAGAGCTTGCTTCAGTTCCTTGGTCAAATCAGATCCTCGTTTTTGTTTGAGACTCTCTTTCATCAAAGGTAAGGAGTCTTCTAAACGTTGCGTCAGGTCAGCAACCATAGGATCATTGCTTGAAGAACGATACTGTTTTAGAGTATCAACTGTGCTACTCATTAGTTGAATAAACTCTGCCTGATTCAAATGTTGGGCGTATAGTGGAATGCGGATTTTCATTTAATATACCTCGCTTTATTTTTTTATCCGGTTATCTATTTATTCGTTAAAGGAAACCAAAAATGTACAAAATTTGAAAAATAGTTTTAAATGTTTAAAAGTAGTATTCCAAACAAAATGATACGTTTTAAACTTTTAAAAGTTACCACAGACTTATTTTTACAATTTTTAAAAAGTTTTTTGATGCAAATCAGATTTCGGTAGCTTTTTTTCAATTTGAAAAAGGGCAATACTGTTTATGGTTGCCTGATTATTTATAAAAGACAGTTAAATTTTTATATCAACTAAACTTTTCCATGTTACAATAAGGTATCACACTTTGGAGGTGTTATATGAAATGGAATAAAAAGATTTTATTGTCTGTTGTGTTGCTCGTTAGCTTGGTTTCCTTATCAGCCTGTCAATCGATTACGAACTGGTTGAAGAACACCAAGGAAGAATGGATTGGTCTAGAAATGACCGTTCGAACTTTTGATGAAAATTCTCAATTAATTGATGAAATGTCTGGGAAGTCCTTGTCAATTTCTCGCAACCAAGAGTTTGACTCTGTGGATGCTGAAGGCTACTCGAATTCAGATTCTTCGGTATTAAAAGTGACGCTCGGTAATTATGAAATCGACCATGTAGGCTCTTCTTTAATTGCTGCAGAAGAGGGTCTGGAGGATCTTTATGCCAAATACCAAACTACGGTAGATATTGCGAATTATGACCGTTCGATTCCCTTGGTGAATCGCATGGTTTCAAGTTTGAAAAATGATTTTACCGGAAAGGCAAAGGTGGTACTTATTCGGTCACAAAATGGTACACCTTTAGCAACATATGTTGGAGATAAAGTTTCGCTATATGCTTCAGATGCACCAAAGACTTCTGAACTTTTAGTTGATGGCAAACGCTTGATTATCTATCGTTGTGACTATACCATTTATGACAGGGAGCTATTGGAGAATTAAATGATAGAGATTCGGAATGCGCAGTTTGAAGATGCGGCGAATTTGGTGGCCATTTATGCCCCATATGTTGAAAAAACTGCCATTACTTTTGAAACACAAGTACCTACAGTAGAAGATTTTGAAAATAGAATTAAAAAAACTATGGAAAAATTCCCTTATCTGGTCGCAATAGAAGAAGGACAGATAGTGGGATATGCCTACGCATCGACCTATTATGCTCGTGCAGCCTATGATTGGACGGTGGAATTGTCGGTCTATGTTCAAAAAGAAGCGCGTGGAAAAGGGGTTGGAACCTTGCTATACACTGCTTTGGAGGAAGAATTGACTGCGCGTGGGTTCAAAAACTTTTTAGCCTGCATTGCCTTACCAAATCCTGCTTCCATTGCCTTGCATGAAAAGAGAGGTTATGAGCAGGTGGCTCATTTTAAAAAAGTTGGATACAAATTTGGCACTTGGCATGATATCGTCTGGCTCCAAAAGTCTCTTGTAGGTGACTAAATTGGATTTTGTAGAATTGGAAAAACGATTGTTGGCCCTGGCAGAAAAAGGTCAGGCACAGCCTATGAAAGCCTATATGAAAAACAACTTTGAGTTTTTAGGTGTTCGTAGTCCAGATCGTAGAAAAGCTGCCAAACAATTTTTCAAAGACTTCAAAACGCCAGAACTTGACTGGGATTTTGTAGAGGCTTGTTGGGGCAAACCCTACCGTGAATTTCAATATGTCGCTATTGATTACCTCGTGGCTCATAAGAAAAACCTAGTATTAGCTGATTTACCCTGCTTAAAAAACTTGCCCAGACGAAGTCCTGGTGGGATAGTATTGACGGATTGGACAAACTCGTTGGTAAAATTGTTTTGGACAATCCAGAGGCCAAGCAGGTGATGATTGACTGGAGTTTGGATGAGGATTTCTGGTTGAGGCGAATTGCTATTGACCATCAGCTTTTGCAAAAGGAAAAGACAGATATAGTACTATTAGAGAAGATCCTCGTCAATAATCTCAATCAGCCTGAATTTTTTATCACTAAAGCGATTGGTTGGAGTTTGCGTGATTATTCGAAGACTAATCCTCATTGGGTTCGAGACTTTCTGGGAAAATACCAACATCAAATGGCAAGTTTATCGATTCGTGAAGCAAGTAAGTATTTATAGGTTGAATGATGACAAAAGTATATGAATTTCAAGCAGTTATGCTTCCTGTCTCAGATAAGGGTGGAGCATATATTATTTTGCCATATGATATCCGTCAGGAATTCGGGAAGGGGAGAGCAAAAGTACATGCGACTTTTGATGGGCATCCCTATGATGGCTCTATTGTCAATATGGGAATGAAGGATGAAGTAGGCAATATTTGTTATATCCTAGGTATCCAAAAGGCTATTAGCGTTGCAATCGGTAGGTAAGCAACCTGGAGATAAGGTGTTCGTAACCATTCGAGAGCGTATTGAGTAATTAGACTTGCAAAATTGTCAAATTATGATAGAATAGGTACATGCGATGAGCCGAGTAGTGACTTAGTCACATTCGACGCTAGGGAGGTCTTCATTTAATTGAAACGCAGGAGCGGACCTTGAATAGTTGTTGTGAACCTGCTATTCTCATCAGCAATGATGCCCTTACCCACCATTTATGGTGGGCTTTTTTTTCATTTATATACTTTTCATTTATATAAAATGTGGTATAATTAAGAAATAATAAATTTTTAGAAAATTTTGAAGAATTGATCTAAAGGAGATACTTATGGCATATGTAGTGGCTGTCGTTGGTGCGACAGGTGCAGTTGGTGAGCAGATGATTAAAATGTTGGAAGAATCAACTCTTCCAATCGAAAAAGTACGTTTATTAGCTTCTGCTCGTTCTGCGGGAAAAACCCTTCAATTTAAAGGACAAGAGATTGTTATCGAAGAAACAACTGAAACTGCCTTTGAAGGTGTTGATATTGCACTTTTCTCAGCTGGTGGTTCTACATCTGCTAAGTTCGCTCCATACGCTGTTAAGGCGGGTGCAGTTGTTGTAGATAATACTTCTTATTTCCGTCAAAATCCTGATGTTCCTTTGGTTGTTCCTGAGGTTAATGCACATGCTTTGGATGCACATAATGGAATTATCTCTTGTCCAAACTGTTCAACTATTCAAATGATGGTTGCTTTGGAACCAATTCGTCAGAAGTGGGGCTTGGAACGGATTATCGTTTCAACTTATCAAGCTGTATCTGGTGCAGGTATGGGTGCAATCCTAGAAACGCAGGCTCAACTTCGAGCTGTATTGAATGATGGTGTTGAGCCAAAAGCTGTTGAAGCAAACATTCTTCCTTCTGGTGGTGATAAGAAACATTACCCAATTGGATTCAATGCACTTCCTCAGATTGACCTCTTCACTGAAAATGACTATACTTACGAAGAGATGAAGATGACGAAGGAAACGAAGAAAATCATGGAAGATGATAGTATTGCCGTTTCTGCAACCTGTGTTCGTATTCCAGTTTTGTCAGCTCACTCAGAATCTGTTTACATTGAGACAAAAGAGATTGCTCCGATTGATGAAGTTAAAGCAGCAATCGCTGATTTCCCAGGTGCTGTTCTCGAAGATGATGTTGCCAACCAAATTTATCCTCAAGCAGTCAATGCTGTTGGAAGTCGTGATACCTTCGTTGGTCGTATTCGTAAGGATTTGGACAAGGAAAATGGTATCCATATGTGGGTTGTTTCAGATAACTTGCTGAAGGGTGCTGCATGGAACTCAGTTCAAATCGCAGAAACACTTCATGAACGTGGTCTTGTTCGTCCAACAGCAGAGCTGAAATTTGAATTGAAATAAGAACTTATTAACAGAAGTACACAAAAGGCTGCGCTCAGCCTTTTTTAGCAATAATAAGAGAGGAAGTACGATGTCTATTCAAGATTTACGTGATGTAAAAATCATCACAGCGATGATTACCCCTTTCAAAGAAGATGGTTCTATTAATTTTGACGTTTTACCAGAATTAATTGAGCATTTGTTGGCACATCATACGGAAGGTATTTTATTAGCAGGTACAACAGCCGAAAGTCCGACATTGACACACGAAGAAGAATTGGAGTTGTTTGGCGCAGTTCAAAAAATTGTCAATGGCCGTGTTCCTCTAATTGCTGGTATTGGTACCAACGATACCCGTGACTCAATTGAGTTTGCCAAAGAAGTTGCAGCTTTTGGCGGTTTTGCAGCTGGTTTGGCTATTGTCCCTTATTACAATAAGCCATCTCAAGAGGGAATGTATCAGCACTTTAAGGCTATTGCTGACGCTTCTGATTTACCAATCATTATTTACAATATTCCTGGACGCGTAGTGGTGGAAATGACTCCTGAAACCATGTTGCGTTTGGCTGAACATCCTAATATTATCGGTGTCAAGGAGTGTACTAGCCTTGCCAATATGGCTTATTTGATTGAGCACAAACCAGAAGATTTCTTAGTCTACACTGGTGAAGATGGTGATGCTTTCCATGCAATGAATCTGGGAGCTGATGGGGTCATCTCTGTTGCGTCCCATACTAATGGTGATGAGATGTACGAAATGATTTCCGCTATCGCTCAGCAAGATATCAAAACGGCAGCAGCCATTCAACGGAAATTTATTCCGAAAGTCAATGCCTTATTCTCATATCCAAGCCCTGCACCGGTGAAAGCAGTATTAAATTATCTAGGATTTGAAGTTGGACCACTTCGCCTACCACTCGTACCATGTCCTATTGAAGATGCAAAACGGATCATCAAGGTCGTTGTAGACGGCGATTATGAAGCAACAAAAGCCACCGTCACCGGAGTAGTCAGACCGGATTATTAAAACAGTCAGGGGAGTGACTGTTTTAACGCGAGCCTAAAAACAAGAAAGCGAGCACGTCCAGTGGACGTTTTTAACCCGAGCCTAAAAACACGAAAGTGAGGAAAGTCAGGGGATACGAATAGTTCAGTGAACTATTCGTACCTGAGCCGGAAAACCCAAAAGCGAAGTGTTTTAACCCGAGCTGAGATACAATAAATAAACAATGACTGTTTGTTTTCTGAAATTATAAGAAAGAACACAGATTTTTAAATCAGTAATTTGAAAATCCGTGTTCTTATTTTTTTCTTAGATAAACAAATATTAGAAAGCTCAACATTTCTAAAAATCATTTTCCATTCTCCATTTTCCAGTTGCAAGCCTTTCCATTCTTGTTAATTTCTTGTTATAATGACAAAAAAGGATGAAGGAGCAAGTATGAAAATTGTTATTATCGGAGCTTCATTTGCTGGGTTGAGTGCAGCTTTGGAGTGTAGAAAATTGTATAAAGATGCTCAGATTACATTGATTGATCGAGAAAAGGATGTTGCCTTTTTTCCAAATGCCTTAAACTGGAAATTGTCAGATCGCTTGACTGAATGGGAGGAAGCAAGGATTTCTCTGTACAAGGAACTATTGCAGACTACCATTACCTATCTCTTTGAAACTGAGTGTTTAGCCATTAATCCTGAAACGAATCGGCTTAAATTAAGACAGCAAAATGTCATCAGTGAAATAAGCTATGATCGTCTGATCTTAGCTATGGGTGCCAGTCAAACGTGGGAATGGGGCCAGGAAGAACTTCAAGACTACTTGATCCGGTCTAAGACCCTTACTCAAGCGCAAAGAAGTCTAGAAAAAATAAAGCAAGCAAAAACTATTGCAGTGATTGGAGCAGGGCAGATTGGATTAGAAAGCTTGGATGCTCTGAGTCGAATGAATTTGAAGTTACATGTGTTCGAGGCGCAAGATTCCCTGTTGGCGAAGTATCTTGATGAGGAGATGGTTGAGCCCATACGTCTGGAAATGGAACAAAGAGGAATTCTAATACATTTATCCGAAACTGTGAATCAGATTGAGATAGATGAGCAGGAAAAGCAAGTTATTTGCCGGACTGTAAATGGAAAGTATCGAGCTGATTTTATTCTTCCATCAACGAATTTAATACCCAATATTCAATTGGTAAAAAATCTCCTGAGAATAAACGTTGAAGGTACTGTGTGGGTAAATGAGTATCTTGAAACCAGCCAGAAAAATATTTTTGCTGTGGGAGATTTGGTTAGTTTACCAGTAGAATATTTTGGCCAAGCATATCTTCCAATGATTCATCATGCTATCCGAACTGGTAGACTAGCTGCTCAGAACTTAGTGATGCAGAGTATTCCATTGAAGAAAACCCAACGGATTGTATCGAGTCGCTTGTTTGGCTATTATGTGACTAGTATTGGGTTAACAGAAAGTGAAGCAAATTTATGGCTGAATTGTAAGTCGATTCGGATGAGGAGCCCATACAGTCAATGGGAATCAGAAATGGCTGATTTTAAATTGATTGTAGATAAAAATGGACGGATTGTAGGAGGTCAACTCGTTTCGGTTGTCGATCATATTGAACAAATGGATGCCTTGTCACTTGCTATTTCAAATGGTTTAACAGTATTTGATCTAGTCCAACAATCTTGGTTATGTCTTCCAGGTAAGACTCCCTTGGTGCCAATGATGGTAGAAGCAGCTCAGGAATATATTCGGCAAGAAAACCTAGCACATACGGAGGTTGACTATGCAGATTGATTCCCTATTGGAAAAGCGCGAACGAGCTATTTATCAGTTGCTCCTGTTTGTGGAAAACAGAAAAGACGCTCCCTTGCTGAAAGATGTATGTCGCCATTTAGATCTGACAAAATCAACTTTATTGCGCTATATAGATTCTTTTAATGAAGAGTCGCATGCTGCAGAATTGGGTCTTT
Organism: Streptococcus sp. VTCC 12886; assembly: GCF_049893425.1. Classification (NCBI taxonomy): domain Bacteria; kingdom Bacillati; phylum Bacillota; class Bacilli; order Lactobacillales; family Streptococcaceae; genus Streptococcus; species Streptococcus sp. VTCC 12886. The sequence continues at coordinate 27,678 of NZ_JBMVJB010000008.1, forward strand.
TATTTCACCTTGAGGAAGAAAAGGTTTCTTTACAAAAAGATGCTCGACTAAGTCAGCAACAAATATTATCTTATCTTTTTCAGCCAAGTATCAAGTATCAGATCATTGTATTTTTATTAGATAAAGAAGATGTTTCTTTACAGACATTGTCTCAAGAATTACTAATTAGTGAGGCAACGCTCAATCGCCATCTCGCATCACTAAACCAATTACTGGCTGAATTCGGCATCGCCATTAAAAGCGGCCGGTTGAAAGGAAGCGAGCTTCAAATCCGGTATTTTTTACATCAAGTCCTCCTCTTGACAACTGTTAGCTCCAAATACCAAGAGGAATTTGCCAGACGCCATTTGGACGCCTTATTACCCTTATTTGAACGCTTTTATCAGTCAAAACTCAATCCTAAACAGGCCTATCGTCTTTTATTATGGTTGATGATTTCACAACAACGGTCTAAGTTACAACAGTTAGATTATAGGTCACTGTATAGCCTCATGAGACCTTATCAGGACCATAAATTTTATCGACAATTGCGGAAGATGTATCTGACAGTGGGACAACAACAATCTGCTTCCTTTCAGGAAGGGGATATCATGGCTTTATTTGCATTTTTGTTTAGTCACTTTATTTTAGAACCACATCAGTTGGAACAGGTTCTGGGCTTTGGGGGTCCAATTATGCAAGCAACGTCACTTGCTTTGCACGTTTTTCGTTCACACCTAGGAGAGTCCTTGTCGATTTCAGAAGAGGCCCTTTATCATTTGAATCAGACCATGAGTCAATTGTATTTCTTTCAATCTTCGCTTGAACTTGAAGTGGTACAAGAACTTTCATTTGAAGACGAATCAGCCCAATTATTAAAAAATGTCTTTAAAACAGCTTTTCATAGAAGTCTAGATGCTGATCAGGTAATGGCTAGCTATTCTCCAAAAATCAAAGCCTTATATGTATATTTTAGTCAGATAAAGCCGATACAGGTCAAAATTGGTTTCGCATCTTCTTTGCATGAGGTTTTATCCTACCCTTTATTAATGCAGTTGAGAGAAAAGCTTGAAGGCAATCGTCAGGTGCTTATAGACCCCTATCAGAATGGAGAAACTTATGATTTCATTATCACTGACTACCTTAACGAATCGTCATACCCTATTTATTATTTAGGAACTCAATTAAAAATGTATGATGTTGTACAATTGAAATCTATTATACAAGAGCTGTACAATCAAAAGGCAAGACAATCAGAAAAAATTGCAACTCAAACACCTTTTCCAATAGAACATCGGTAACTGATTGAAAAAATATCTTTAGCAGGAACTAAATAGTTGCTTGAAAAAATTTGATATTCGTTGATTTGCTGGACTTTCTAGCTCACTTATATCAAATTTTTTTATTTTTTTAAAAAAATTGATAGGATACTTTCCCGAGAATGGGTTAGAATAGAGTTACTAAGAAAACGGAAGCGTTTTCAAAAAATATAAACAAACAGGAGGGAGACCTATGTCTACTGAAAAATACATCATGGCTATTGACCAAGGAACTACAAGTTCACGTGCCATCATCTTTAATAAAAAAGGTGAGAAAGTTGGCAGTTACCAAAAAGAGTTTACGCAAATCTTCCCTAAACCAGGTTGGGTTGAACATAACGCCAATGAAATTTGGAATTCGGTCCAGTCAGTCATTGCAGGATCCTTTATCGAAAGTGGTGTTCGTCCTGATCAGATTGAAGGAATTGGTATTACCAACCAGCGTGAAACAACGGTGGTCTGGGATAAGGAAACAGGTCTTCCAATTTACAATGCCATTGTCTGGCAATCTCGCCAAACAGCTCATCTTGCTGACCAGCTGAAAGCGGATGGTCACGCAGATATGATTCATAAAAAAACAGGCCTTGTAGTGGATGCTTACTTCTCAGCAACCAAAGTTCGTTGGATTTTGGATCAAGTCCCTGGGGCGCAGGAACGTGCTGAAAAAGGTGAGATTTTGTTCGGAACCATTGATACTTGGTTAGTTTGGAAGTTAACAGATGGCAAACAGCATGTGACAGATTATTCAAACGCAGCTCGTACCATGCTCTTCAATATTGAAGAGTTGAAATGGGATGATGAAATTTTATCTCTTCTCAACATTCCAAAAGCCATGTTGCCAGAAGTTCGTTCAAACTCTGAAGTTTATGGAAAGACAGCTCCATTCCATTTCTATGGCGCAGAAGTGCCAATCTCTGGCATGGCAGGTGACCAACAGGCTGCCCTATTTGGACAACTGGCATTTGAGCCAGGTATGGTGAAAAATACTTACGGAACTGGTTCTTTCATCGTGATGAATACAGGTGAGGAGATGCAGTTGTCTCGTAATAATCTATTAACGACGATTGGCTATGGTATCAATGGTAAAGTATACTATGCTTTGGAAGGCTCTATCTTTATCGCTGGTTCGGCGGTTCAATGGCTCCGTGACAGCATGCGAATGGTGACAACCTCGCCTGAGTCAGAAGAGTTGGCACGCAAATCTACCAGCAATGATGAAGTCTATGTTGTTCCAGCCTTTACAGGACTTGGAGCTCCGTATTGGAATTCAGATGCGCGTGGTTCTGTTTTTGGATTGACACGTGGTACAACAAAAGAAGACTTCGTCAAAGCAACTCTTCAATCCATTGCCTACCAAGTTCGTGATGTTATTGATACCATGCAATTGGATACGGGTATTGATATTTCTGTCTTGAAGGTTGACGGTGGTGCAGCCATGAACAGCCTCCTCATGCAATTCCAAGCAGATATTTTGGGTATTGAAATCGCACGCGCTCAAAACCTTGAAACTACAGCTCTTGGAGCAGCATTCTTGGCAGGTTTAGCAGTTGGTTTCTGGAATGATTTGGATGAATTGAAAGAACTCAACGCTGTCGGCCAATCTTTCCAACCAACCATGAACGAAGCTCGTAAAGAAAAACTTTACAAGGGATGGAAAAAAGCTGTCGCAGCAACTCAACTATTTGCAGAAGTGGATGAAGAGCAATAAAGGACTTGTTAGCGTGGGGAAAGAAGGCTTTCCTCTTGCTAGACAGTCCTATTCAAAAGTTAGGAAGTGAATCGTATGGAATTTTCAAAAGAAACAAGACGCATAGCCATTGAACGAATGCAGGATCGTCAACTAGACCTCCTCATTATCGGTGGTGGTATTACGGGTGCTGGTGTGGCTTTACAGGCAGCAGCAAGTGGCATGGAAACAGCCTTGATTGAAATGCAAGACTTTGCAGAAGGAACTTCCAGTCGCTCAACAAAATTGGTGCATGGTGGATTACGTTATTTGAAACAATTTGACGTGGAAGTGGTATCCGATACCGTATCTGAACGTGCTGTAGTACAAAATATTGCCCCACATATTCCAAAGCCAGATCCAATGCTTTTACCAGTCTATGATGAGCCAGGTTCTACCTTTAGCCTCTTCCGTTTGAAAGTAGCCATGGACTTATATGACCTCTTAGCTGGAGTCAACAATACTGCAATGGCCAATAAGGTCTTGACTAAAGAAGAAGTCATTGAACGTGAACCAAACTTGAAGCAAGAAGGATTGATTGGTGGCGGTGTCTACCTCGACTTCCGCAACAATGATGCCCGCTTGGTCATTGAGAACATCAAACGTGCAGCCAAAGACGGCGCCTTGATTGCCAGCCGTGTCAAAGCTGAGAAATTTATCAAGGATGAGTCAGGTAAAGTTATCGGAATTGTTGCTCGTGATTTGCTGACAGATAGCACCTTTGAAATTCATGCTCGTTTGGTCATCAATACAACAGGACCATGGAGTGATGAAGTGCGTAATCTGGGTGGCGAGGGCTCAGGCATTCTCCAGATGCGTCCAACCAAAGGTGTACACCTAGTTGTCGATAGCTCTCGCTTGTCTGTTCCTCAGCCAACTTACTTTGATACAGGTCACGCAGATGGTCGAATGGTCTTTGTCCTTCCACGTGAAAATAAAACCTATTTTGGTACAACAGATACAGACTACACTGGCGATTTGGCGAATCCGATGGTAACCCAAGAAGACGTTGACTATCTGCTTGATATTGTCAACAATCGCTTCCCAGAAGCAAACTTGACCTTGGATGACATTGAGAGCGGTTGGGCAGGTCTTCGTCCCCTCTTGTCTGGAAATGGAGCTTCTGACTACAACGGTGGAAACAACGGAAAACTCAGCGATGAGAGCTTCAATAGCTTGATTGAAACAGTTAAAGGTTATTTGAACAATGAAAAGAGTCGTGACGATGTGGAGCAAGATTTGACACATTTGGAAGGCAGTGTTTCTGAAAAACACCTGAATCCATCTGCTGTATCACGCGGTTCTGCACTTGATCGCGATGACAATGGTTTGCTGACTCTTGCAGGTGGTAAAATCACAGACTTCCGTAAGATGGCCGAAGGAGCAATAGAAAAGGTTGCAGACATCCTCAAAGAAGAACACGGTCGCAGCTTTAAACTCATCAATTCTAAAACCTATCCAGTCTCTGGTGGTGAATTGAACCCGGCAAACGTTGCAGAAGAAATCGAACATCTTGCTCAACTAGGTGTGAAGAAAGGTCTTGTCTATGATGATGCGCTTTACTTGGCAAACTTGTACGGCTCAAATGCGCCAAAAGTCTTTGCATTAAACCATAAAGTAGAGGCCGTTTCTGGCTTGAACAAGCGTGATTTGCTTTCCCTTTACTATGCTATGAAGGAAGAGATGACCTTGACTGCAGTTGACTATCTTCTCCGTCGTACCAATTACATGCTCTTTATGCGTGATCAGTTGGATGCGGTGGCACCAGACATTTTGAAAGAGATGGCTGCTTACTATGCTTGGTCAGAAGAAGAACTAGCACAACAGGAACAATTGTTGGCAGATACACTTGTTAAGAATGATTTGACCTATTTAAAAGAAAAATAGAAAGAGGTGCATGATGACAAATGAATTAATCGGTGAAGTGTTGGGTACCGCCTTACTTGTCTTACTAGGCAATGGTGTGGTAGCAGGAGTAGTACTAGATAAGAGTAAGGCTAAGGATGCTGGTTGGATTGTAATTACAATTGGTTGGGGTCTAGCAGTAGCCATGGCAGCTTTTGTGAGTGGCTTATTGGGACCTGCCCACCTCAATCCAGCTGTATCAATTGCAATGGCCTTTGCAGGAAATCTCCCATGGGGGTCTGTAGTCCCTTATATCCTTGCTCAATTTATCGGAGCTTTTATCGGTAGTATCCTAGTTTTCCTCATGTACAAAGATCACTACGACGCTACTGAGGACACAGGCGCTGTATTGGCAACTTTCTCTACTGGTCCTGCCATCCGCAACCTTGTTTCCAATACAATTAGCGAAGCAATTGGAACCTTTGTTTTGGTCTTGGGATTATTGGCTTTCGGTCAGTATGATTTTCCTACAGGACTTGGTACCATAATTGTTGGTGGCTTAATCCTATCTCTAGGAGTATCATTAGGAGGTCCCACAGGATATGCCCTAAACCCTGCGCGTGACCTTGGTCCTCGTATCATGCATGCCATTCTTCCGTTGAAGCACAAGGGTGATTCGGATTGGGGTTATGCTTGGGTACCAGTAGTTGGTCCGATCATCGGAGGCTTGCTAGCGGCTGCCCTATATGGTCTCATTTTTTAAGAAATATCCTTCTCTAATCAGCAATGGTTAGGGAATTTTTTTGGTATTTGGATAACAATTGTAAACAAGATAGTTTAAAATATCAATAACTAGTGATAAAATAATTGTATCATAATCTAAGAGGTATTCTTATGAACAATACAGGTATTCATCACATTTCAAGCTTGGTAGGAAATATTCATCAAGCCTATCATTTTTATCACCATATTCTAGGCTTGAAATTAACATTAAAAACGGTGAATCAGGACGATTCTTCTATGTATCATTTGTTTTTTGGAGATGCAGAAGGTCGATTTGGAACGGAATTCACTATTTTTAATATGCCGACACTAGCTCGACAACGGGAGGGAGCAAATCGATTGGAGAGAACCGTTTTTCTAGTCAAAGATTTAACTGCCTTGGAATTTTGGCAGAAAAGATTGACAGAGTTTGAAGTGGTAAACGAAGGGATTCAGGCTTTTGGAAGCGGGCATATCTTGAATTTCCAAGATGAGGATGGTCAGTTGCTTGGTTTAACATACCATGAATCCATAGGAGAGATGCTACCTGTTGAGATCAAGGACATTCCTGCGGCTGCAGCAATTGTAGGCATAGCTGGCATAAAAATGCGGGTTCGTGAAGAGAAAGCTCTAATTGAATTACTTGAGGACCGTTTTGGTTTTGTGGAAGAAAATCGATTTGAATACCAAGGACAAGAAGTTATTTCACTAGTATTTGATAACGAGTTTCAACACCGAGTGCAGGTTATGGTCGATAAGGAATCAAAAATCAGTGTAATCGGTGTTGGCGGTATCCATCATGTGGCTTTCGGCGTTCTAGATGAATCTGATTTAGAAGAAATGGTTGACCATTTGAATCTTCAAAATTGTCCACACTCTGGTATTATCAATCGAGATTTCATGCATTCCTTGTACTTCCGAGCACCAAATTATCTCATGTTTGAGGTTGCAACGATAAATGGTGATAAAGAAGCTCCAATGCCAAATCAATCATCCAAATTAGATGAAGTTGAATTATTTCTACCAAGTTTCTTAGAGCAAGAACGATTAGAAATTGAAAAAATACTCGATCAACGTTATTAGGAGAAAATTTGTATGGATTATCGCTTTATCAAAGGGACCAGACCCCGTCTCTTGGTCTTTTTCCACGGTACAGGTGGCGACAAGGAATCAATGCTCTTTCTCCGCCAACAGCTGGATCCAGAAGCTTTTATCCTTTCCTTGGATGGAAGTTGGGGACAAGGTAGGAAAAGGCGTTTCTTTGCCCCGCTGATTGATGGTCAGCTGGATCTTGTCGATGTTGAAATGCGCTTGTCGGCTTTTCTGGATTTTTGGCAGGACTCAGACATTCAGCCCTACCAGCAGGTTACCTTCGTTGGCTTTTCAAATGGTGCCAACTTCATCATGGTCTTGTTAACCAAACAGTCAAATCTGGCGGACAATTATATCTTGCACCACCCTTCAGCCTTAGATTATGCTTTTCCTATGGAAAATAGCAGAGCAGAGATTTTGATTACACTAGGGCAGAATGACCAACTCGTCGACCAAGTTGCTCTTGAAAATCTTGTAGATGATTGGCAAGCGTCAGCCTTTCCCAAAGCCAACCTAGCTCGTTTTGACAAAGGCCACTTTCTAAGTCAAGACGAATTGATCTATGTTAGAAATTGGTATCAGGAAAAAATAAACGAAAAGACCTGAACAAGTTGTTCAAGCCTTTAAGAGTTATTAGATTAAAGATTCTAATTTGTCAACCAATGAACCTACATAGGCGATGGTTTCTTTAAGAGGTTGATCTGTTGAAACGTCAACACCAGCGTGTTTAGCAAGGTCTTGAGCAGAAAGACTTGCACCGAGTGACAAGGTTTCCAACCATTTTTCAACAACTTCTTCAGGATTTTCTTCCAATTGCTTAGCCATAGCAGTACCGATGGTCAAACCAGCTGAGTAGGTATATGGATACAAACCAATGTAGTAGTGTGGTTGACGCATCCAGATAAGACCTGCATCGTCACCGATTTCAAAGTCATCACCCCAGAATTCTTTGATGATGTCTAGCTTGATTTGACAGAGAATGTCCCCATTTAGATATTCATCATTATCAAGGCGAGTGTAGACTTCACGTTGGAAGGCAGCTTCAAGCAAGTGAGTCACCATGTTGTGGAAGTAGGTGCGACTAATCAATTCACTAATCAAATAGGCTTGGAAACCAGGATCTTGATTGTTTTTCAAGAGGGTATTACATGTCAAGACCTCATTTGCAGTAGATGGAGCTTCGATGAAGTATAGTGATGGTTCATAGCTTAGCACACTTTGTTTCTTAGCCAATTGGAAATGACCAGCATGTCCTAATTCGTGAGCCAATACCAAGACCTCATTCATCAAACCTGTCCATGAAAGTAAGATGTAAGATGGTCCATCATACAAGGTAGCACAGAATCCACCCGTTGCCTTGCCTTCATTTTGAGCAAAGTCAATCCAACGCTCATCAAATGATTGTTCAATCATTTTCACATAATCTTCACCAAGAATGCCCAAGCAGTCAATCAAGAATTGTTTGGATTCTTCAGGAGTAATGCGTTGGTTGTATTCAGATGGCAGACTGATTTTCAAGTCAGCGTGTGTGATTTTATCCAAACCATGAGCCTTAGCAACCAATTTCACATAGCGACGCATGTGAGGAGCCAATTCTTTCATGATGACATCAATCTGACGGTCGAAGAGGTCGCGAGAGACATTTTGGCTATGCAAGAGGAAGTCGATCGTATTGTCAAATCCACGCAAGCGAGCTTCGATTTGTTCGTTTTTGATATGAGACAAATAAGTCGCTGCAGTTGTATTCTTGTATTTCTTCAAGGTTGAATAGAATCCAGCAGCTGAATTGCGACGGATTTCGGTATCATGGCTGAGTTCATAATCATTTTCAAAGAGAACATAGCTGTTTCCAAGTGTTTCACCATTGGCTTCAAAACTATCAAAAGTCATATCTTCAAACTTGGTCACACCGTAATTGTTATAAGGCTGACTAAATGTTGGTGCAAAGTTTGCAAGAAGCTCTTCTTGTAAAGGATGAAGCTGGTATGGTTTTTGACGAATAATATTTTGGATGTATGATTTCCACTGAGGTTGGTCAGTAATCACACTTTCCAATACATCTTGGTCTAGTAAACTCAGTTCTGTAGGTAAGAAAGACAATTTTGGAATTGTGTAGGCAATTGTCAAGTCAAAGTCATTTGACAAACTGGCTAACTCGGTGTTCATTTTATCAACTTCAAGGGGTAGGAAAGCGTAGTGTGATAATTTACTCTCTAAAATAGCTAAGCCTTCATATTCTTTTAGAGCTGCCACAATGGTCTCAAGTGTTGTTAATTTCCCTTTGTAACTTGCTTCAAAATTCTCAACTTGTTTTTTATAGGTTGCCAAGGCATTTTTATAGGCCTGATTATCTGGAAAAATCAGATTGGTATTCCAAGTAAGTTGAACGTCAATTTCATGACGCTTTGGCATTGCAGTAGACATGGTATTCTCCTTTATGTTGTAATATTGACATTATATCACAGAATGAAAAAAGAAACTTGACAAAACCGTGAAAAACCTAGATAATATAAGTATGAAAGGGTTTACTGAAAACCAGAAAGGAGCTTTTATGCAAGTCATTAAACGTAGCGGAGAAATTGTTGAATTTGATCCAGAAAAAATTTATCAAGCTATTCTCAAGGCAGCCCAAACAGTTTATGTTATTGATGAAACTTGGCGCAAGAATCTTGCTCAGGTAACCAAAAAAGTTGTTCTTGACTTGGAAGAAGCTCATACAGAGCGACCTACCATTAGTATGGTTCAATCTCAGGTTGAACATCGTTTGCTTGATGCGGGTTATATCTCAATCGCAGAACATTATATTTCTTATCGTTTACAACGTGATTTGGAACGTAATGGTTATGCTGATAAGATTATTGTGCATTTGCGTTTTGAACAAGTACGTTAAGCTAAGACCTAGAGGAATCTAGGTTTTTTGCATATCAATCAATACCTATTTTGGCAATAATCAATTAAATTTAAAAAATGTGATATTCTGAGCATATTCTTTGAAATCGGTAACATTCATATTGTATAATATAATTTGTAAAAAAATATATTTTCGAAAGTGAGATTTTACTATGTCTAAAATCGTTGTTGTTGGTGCTAACCACGCTGGTACTGCCGCAATCAAAACTATGTTAACAAAATATGGTCAAGAAAATGAAATCGTTGTATTTGACCAAAACTCAAACATTTCATTCTTGGGTTGTGGAATGGCTTTATGGATTGGTGAGCAAATTGCTGGTCCAGAAGGACTTTTCTACTCAAACAAAGAAGAGTTGGAGAGTTTGGGAGCTACAGTTTATTTGGAGTCACCTGTTACAAATATTGACTATGATGCTAAAACAGTTACTGCGCTTGTAAATGGTCAAGAACATGTTGAATCATTTGACAAACTTCTTCTCGCAACTGGTTCACAACCTATCTTGCCACCAATCAAAGGCGCTGAAATTAAAGAAGGTTCTCTTGAATTTGAAGCAACTCTTGAAAACTTGCAATTTGTTAAATTGTACCAAAACTCAGCTGATGTTATCGAAAAATTGAAAAACAAAGATATCAATCGTGTAGCAGTTGTAGGTGCTGGTTATATTGGTGTTGAGCTTGCGGAAGCGTTCCAACGTAAAGGTAAAGAAGTAGTCCTTATCGATGTTGTTGATACATGTTTAGCTGGTTACTATGACCGCGACTTGTCAGACCTTATGGCTAAAAACTTGGAAGACAATGGTATCAAACTTGCTTTCGGTGAAACTGTTAAAGAAGTTGCTGGTGATGGCAAAGTTGAAAAAATTATCACAGACAAGAACGAATACGATGTTGACATGGTTATCTTGGCAGTTGGTTTCCGTCCAAACACTGCATTTGCAGGTGAAGGAATTGAGCGCTTCCGCAATGGTGCCTTCCTTGTAAACAAACGCCAAGAAACTTCAATCCCAGGCGTTTACGCTATTGGTGACTGTGCAACAATTTACGACAATGCTACTGGCGACACAAGCTACATCGCATTGGCTTCAAACGCGGTACGTACTGGTATCGTAGCAGCTCACAACATCTGTGGCACTGACCTTGAAGGTATCGGTGTACAAGGTTCTAACGGTATCTCTATCTATGGATTAAACCTTGTATCAACAGGTTTGACACTTGAAAAAGCTACTCGTCTTGGCTTTAACGCAGCAGTTACTGAAGTTACTGATAACCAAAAACCAGAATTCATTGAACATGGTAATTTCCCTGTAACTCTCAAGATTGTTTACGATAAAGATTCACGTCGTGTTCTTGGTGCACAAATGGCTGCTCGTGAAGATATTTCATTGGGTATCCACCTCTTCTCATTGGCAATCCAAGAAGGTGTAACAATCGAAAAATTGGCATTGACAGACTTGTTCTTCTTGCCACACTTCAACAAACCTTACAACTACATCACAGTAGCTGCCTTGGGTGCTGAATAATCAATTTAAGTTGATAAATATGGCTCAGAGATGTTCTCTGGGCTTTTTTGGGCGGTGGTTCTCACGTTGTCGACTGCCTATCTAGAGTTTTTTTGGTATAATGGAGGGTATGATTATAACGAACCTGTATTCACAGTGTAGTACTTCCATCTAAGGCTAGTTTTTCAGCTATTCATTGTTTGTTTTTCCAAAAATACAGTCGGTATTTCCTCAAAAAAATACCTTGATTAGCTATAAACGATCTTCTATTTGAAAGTAAATTACTTGTAAATACAAGTTCTAAGAAAGTATGAGAAAATGAACCCATTATTAAACGGAATGAATGACAGACAGGCAGAAGCGGTGCAGACGACAGAAGGACCGCTATTGATTATGGCAGGGGCTGGTTCGGGTAAGACGCGAGTTCTGACTCACCGTATCGCTTATTTGATTGAAGAAAAAATGGTCAATCCTTGGAATATCTTAGCTATTACCTTTACGAATAAAGCGGCGCGTGAGATGAAGGAGCGGGCCTATGCTCTCAATCCTGCTACTCAAGATTGTTTGATAGCTACCTTCCACTCCATGTGCGTACGGATTTTGCGTCGTGATGCTGACCATATTGGTTATAATCGCAATTTTACGATTGTCGATCCAGGTGAGCAACGCACCCTTATGAAACGGATTTTGAAAAATCTTAATTTAGATCCGAAAAAGTGGAGTGAACGTTCTATCCTGGGAACCATTTCTAATGCCAAAAACGATTTGATTGATGACAAGGCATTTGAAGCCCAGGCAGGCGATCTATATACGCAGATTGTTGCTAAATGCTACACGGCTTATCAAAAGGAGCTAAGACAGTCAGAGGCCGTTGACTTTGATGATTTGATCATGTTGACGCTCCGCCTTTTTGACCAAAATCCAGAGGTCCTGACCTATTACCAGCAGAAATTCCAGTACATCCATGTCGACGAGTACCAGGATACCAACCATGCCCAGTACCAATTAGTTAAGCTCCTGGCATCTCGTTTCAAGAATATCTGCGTGGTCGGAGATGCGGACCAGTCTATCTATGGTTGGCGTGGTGCGGATATGCAAAATATCCTGGACTTTGAAAAGGATTATCCAGAGAGCAAGGTCGTGCTTTTGGAGGAAAACTATCGTTCGACCAAGAACGTCTTGCAGGCAGCAAATGAAGTGATAGAAAACAATCGCAATCGCCGTCCGAAAAAACTCTGGACACAGAATGCCCAAGGGGATTTGATTACCTATTATCGTGCTCGGGATGAAAATGACGAGGCAATATTTGTAGCGAGTCAGATCGACCAGTTGCACCGAGAAGGCAAGGCCTATAAGGATTTTGCAGTTCTCTACCGGACCAATGCTCAATCCCGTACCATTGAAGAAGCTCTGCTCAAGTCCAATATCCCTTACACAATGGTTGGCGGTACTAAGTTCTACAGCCGTAAGGAAATTCGGGATGTCATTTCCTACTTGAACCTCATTGCCAACCCATCAGATAATATCTCTTATGAACGCATTGTCAATGAGCCAAAGCGTGGGGTTGGCCCCGGTACGGTTGAAAAGATACGTGATTTTGCGACCAGTCATGGCATGTCCTTGCTGGAAGCATCACAAGATATTATTCTGTCACCAATCAAAGGCAAGGCTGCACAGGCGGTCTTTGACCTAGCCAATCTTCTTTATAAGCTCCGTAATCAACTGGACAGCTTAACAGTTACTCAAGTGGTAGAAACTGTCTTACAGGAGACAGGCTACATTGATGCCCTTGCAGCACAAAATACGTTGGAAGCCAATGCTCGCATTGAAAACATCCAGGAATTCCTTTCTGTTACTAAAAAATTTGACGAAAAGGATGCTGAGGAAGAAGAGACAGGTCTGGATCGGTTGACGCGCTTCCTGCTTGATTTGGCATTGATTGCTGACACAGATGATGGCGATAGCGAATCTTCAGAAGTGACCCTCATGACTCTTCATGCGGCTAAGGGTCTGGAATTTCCTGTAGTCTTCCTGATTGGTATGGAGGAAAATGTCTTCCCGCTCAGCCGTGCAGCAGAAGAAGAGGACGAATTGGAAGAAGAACGTCGTTTGGCTTACGTAGGCATCACCCGTGCTGAGCAGACTCTCTACCTGACAAATGCTAATTCACGCCTCCTTTTTGGTCGCAGTAATTACAACCAACCTAGCCGCTTTATACGTGAAATTTCCAGTGACCTCCTTGACTACCAAGGGCTTGCTCGTCCAGCTAATACTAGCTTTAAGGCTTCTTATGTCAATGGCAGAGCGACACAGTTTGGACAAGCCATGAGCTTGCAACAAGCCCTACAAAGTCGAAAAGCAGCCGTACAACCATCCGCCAAGCTCGGAGGCAGTATGCCCTTCGCATCAAGCAACCAATCGTCAAGCTCGGGCACCAACTGGTCAGTTGGTGACATCGCAGTCCATAAGAAATGGGGCCGCGGAACAGTCCTTGAAGTATCAGGTTCAGGCAGCAATCAAGAACTCAAAATCAATTTCCCCGACATGGGACTCAAAAAAGTCTTGGCTAGCTTAGCGCCGATAAGTAAAGAAGATTAAATTTAGTTAAAAAACAATTGCAGTAAGCTCGAAAATATGATAAAATATTTTTGTAAAATTGAATAGAACATTTGGGGTGCCAAGAGGCTGAGATTATACCCATCGAACCTGATGCAGTTAGGACTGTCGAAGGGAAATGTGTATCAACAAATTTTGTTGACAAGTATTATATTCGTATTCTAATATAGGATACTGTATTTACTGGACATCAATCATCGTAGGTGTAACTCCATTTGATAAACCATCAGATGGAGTTTTTTTTATAGTCGAATGAAGAGTTTTCAGAAAAAAGGAACTGAGTGCAGGTAGATAGAACAGCCCAGAGGCTGTTCTAGGTTGGAAATAAGATAGGCGCAATAAGTTACTTTCGTAGAGTTCGGCAAGGCGAAAGTGATGATAAATCTAATACAATTAAGAATATTTTCACAAATAGTCTCAGCTGATTCATTTTACATTTCCTAACGAGAAAAAGTGAAAGGAGACATTGATGAACAAAATGGTCATTTGGCTTGACCTTGATGGAGTTATTTTTGATTCCTATGAGGTCTGGGACCAGGTGGTTCAAGGGATTTTGAAACATCACGGAGTTCCGTATACCCAGCAGATAAGGGAAGAACTTTGGCGTATGCCAATGGAAGATGTTAACGCGTATTTATTGCAACTTGTGGAGAATTCCTTAGATGAGAATGAACTTGAAAGGCAAAAAATGAATCAACTGCAATCACTATATAGAGATATTTCCTTGGTGGAAGGTGTGCATGAACTCCTATCTACATTGAAGGCAAAAGGTGCAGTCATTTACGCAGTCACTTCAAACTATCTGGAGCTGGCTGAACTAGGATTGTCATCCCATCATCTGTCTAACTATTTTGTGAAACTATATAGCAGTTTGGATCTGTTTGGGAGTGATAAAAATAGGGAATTTTACCAATTCATCCTACATCAGGAACGGATAGATCCAGCCAATATCGTAATGGTCGAGGATAATAAGAACAATCTTCGTATTGGACATGAGTTAGGAATAGCGGGAGTTTATATAGAACATCCAAATTCCCCTTTTTCTGTTGAGAATATCGGTATAGTTAGCATCAAGCAATTAAGTGAATTAATACCAATTTTGGAGGATAGAAAATGACATCTTTACATGTAGCATTATCAATAGCAGGAACAGATCCAACAGGCGGAGCAGGCATTATGGCTGATTTGAAGAGCTTTCAGGCTAGATCAGTTTATGGTATGGCAGTCGTGACGAGTGTCGTTGCTCAAAATACCAAAGGGGTGCAACTAATTCGTCATCTTGATCAGGAAATTTTAGAAGAACAATTGAAAAGTGTTTTTCAGGACATTGTTCCAGATGCAATAAAAACGGGAATGTTAGCACAAGTCGAGACCATAGAGCTCGTCGCAAGCTATCTTTCTGAACAGAAGTGTCCATATGTTTTGGATCCTGTTATGGTCGCAACGAGTGGAGACCGTTTGATTGAAGAGGATGCAATCCAAGCGCTGAAAACAAAATTACTGCCCCTTGCTACCATCATTACACCGAATCTACCAGAAGCAGAAGTTTTAGTCGGTAGAACACTGAAAAGTGAAAATGACATTATGAATGCGGGCCGTTGGATCCGGAAAGAGCTTGGGGTAAAAAATGTGGTCATTAAGGGTGGTCATTTGGCAAAGGTGGCATCTGACTACTTATTTTTAGAAGATGGTGAGATTAGTGTCATCAGTGCAGCACGCATTGCCACGAACCATACCCATGGTACAGGTTGTACCTATGCGGCAGTCATTACTGCAGAGTTGGCGAAAGGTCGGACAGTAGTACAAGCAGTCGAAACCGCCAAACGATTTATTACTGAAGCAATTCAGACTGCTCCAGAATTGGGTCATGGAAATGGTCCTGTTAATCATACCACCTACAGAGGAGAGTAACTAGATGTATTTGGAAAAATTACGTAGTCAAAATCCCTTGACCATTTGTATTACGAATGATGTAGTCAAAAATTTTACAGCCAATGGCTTGCTTGCTCTCGGTGCCTCCCCTGCGATGAGCGAGTATCCAGAAGATTTGGAGGATCTACTTCCCTATGCAAAAGGCTTATTGATTAATACAGGAACCTTGACAAATGAAACTTGGGAACTATACAAATCTGCCTTGGATATTGCTGAGAAATATGGTGTACCTACTGTCTTAGATCCTGTCGCGGCAGGTGCTGGTGCCTATCGCAAGAAAGTTGCCTTGGATCTGTTACATCATCATACTATTTCACTCGTTCGTGGGAATGCAGGAGAAATTGCAGCCTTGATTGGTGAAAGTATTGAAACGAAAGGGGTAGATTCTGCTCAGATTGACAATGTTGGTGAACTAGCTCTCAGAGCCAACCAACAATTAGGAATTCCTGTTGTGATTACAGGAAAAAAAGATGCTATCGCTGTGAATCATCAGGTTCGAATTTTGGAAAACGGTAGTGAGTTAATGACCCTAGTGACAGGGACAGGATGCCTACTGGGAGCAGTTCTGGCTGCCTCTATTCACCTAGCTGATGAGGATTCTTTATTGGATTGTTTGGAAGAGGTCCTATCGGCTTATTCGATCGCTGGAGAAATGGCAGAGCAGAAAACCTCACTACCAGGAACCTTCCAGATTGAGTTTATAAATAGCCTCTATGCAATCCAATCAGAAGAGGTTGAGGAAAATAAAAAGGTCATTCATTATGAATAGAAAAATCCTTCAAGTTTACTTTATTTGTGGCACGACAGATTGTCCAAAAGGCAAATTTTTGGATGTACTGGAAAAGGCATTGCAGGCAGGAATCACTTGTTTTCAATTTCGTGAAAAAGGTGAGCAAGGTTTAAAAGGGTCTGATAAACTACTGTTGGCAAAACAAGTTCAACACCTGTGTCATCGCTATCAGGTTCCATTAATCATTAATGATGATGTTGAGTTAGCATGTGCAATTGATGCTGATGGAATACACCTTGGTCAGGAAGATTTGTCAGTAGTAGAAGCGAGACAGCTCTTCCCAGGGAAAATAATTGGACTATCAGTTGGAACAGAAGAAGAATACCTCAATTCGCCTATTGAACTAGTAGATTATATCGGAAGCGGACCTGTTTTTCCCACTTTATCTAAAGATGATGCTAGTCCAGCAATTGGAATGGATGGATTAAAGCAACTAAGGAGACTCAATTCCGATATTCCTATGGTTGCGATAGGAGGGTTATCTGCTAAAGATTGCAAGGATATTCTCCAAGCAGGTGCAGATGGCATAGCTCTTATCTCAGCCATTTCCCATGCTGAAGACCCCTACAAAGCAACCAAGATATTGGTGGATGGGATGCAAGCAATGTCTGTCTAAATTATTGTAGAATAAGATATATATTATAGCCAGGAGATTAAAAAGAGGGTTCGAATCCTCATTTTGTGTTAGTTGCGAACATGGACGAGTGATTTACTGAGTATAGTTGCTATATTTATTAGGTATAGTTGGACCAGTTGAACAGCAGATATGAAAATATTCAAAAGTTAGGGAAAGATTTCATACACAACACAATTTATTAGTTAAAAAAAGCTCCAAAACGTGGATTTGTCACATTTATAGAGCTATTTATATTTTTAAACTGATAAACTAAAAAGGAGGTAATTGTAAAAGGAACGTGATGGAAAAATCATAGATTTTTTATTAGCTATCTCAATTTCAGTGAAAAAAGTAACTTGTGTTTGTATAGAATTTTTGAGTTGAAGTAATATCATTAATTTTGAATCTATGCTTTGTATCGCAATTGGCAGATAGATACTGTGACAATTTTAAGGTATAATATTGCTTTAAATAAATTAAAAAGTTAATCACTAATTTCACTTTACATCTGGACTATTTGTTATAAGATAAGAACATCATATTCTATACGAAAATATTATCATAAAAACACCGTAATTAATATTTTTGTTCATTTTCAAAGTTTTCAGTGTTTCCTTATTTCCTAAAATTGGTACTATTCTGTGATATAATATGCTCAATAACTAAAAGGAGTTCACAATTGCACTACAAACATTTATTATTCGATCTTGACCATACTCTTCTTGATTTTAGTCGGGGTGAGGAGGTGGCTCTGACACAGTTTTTGGCTTCGATGGAGGTTGAGGATATTCAAGCTTTTAAAGAAGTCTATCGTCCGCTCAACCAGGGCATGTGGAAGGATTTAGAAAAAGGTCTGATTACAAAGAAACAGTTGATTAATACTCGTTTTTCACGGACCTTTGCTCACTTTGGTCGTCAGGTTGATGGGAAGGAGATGGCTTTGCGATACCAAGAGTTTATAGGACAGCAGGGACAAATTTTTGCAGGAGCGGATAAACTGTTGCAAGAGTTGACCAAGCGTGGGTATCAGATTTATGCGGCGACCAACGGTGTGACCTATATTCAGGAAAATCGCTTGTTGCACTCACCTATTCAACCTTATTTCAAAGAAGTATTTATTTCAGAACAGATGGGGACGCAAAAGCCTTCGGCGGATTTTTATGAAAAAATAGCAGAGCAGATTGCAGGTTTTCAATTTGAACAAGCATTGATGATTGGAGATAGCCTTACTGCAGATATCCAAGGCGGGAATAATGCTGGTATGGATACTGTTTGGTATAATCCTTCTAACCTGATAAACAACAGCAAGGCTATTCCGACCTATACAATTCACAGTTATCAAGGATTACTAGAAATGTTATAAAATCGACTATACCCATCTAAATGGTTGAGAAAAATGTATCAGAGGAGAAAGTGTGAAGAGAATATTGAAAGCTATTCGACCCCAAAAATCACTGATAGAATTAAACTGGCCAGATGTGTTTGTCCTGACCGCAATTTTATTTGGCAATGCTATTTATACCTCGACCATGCAATGGATTGTATCTTTGTCTGCGACAGAAGTAGTGGAAAATGGAGTGCAATCCTTTACCGCAGCAGACAATTGGTGGGCATTGGTCAATCAAGGAAAACTGTTTTTGTTTGCCTTGGTTTATTTGCTGATTCGGAATTATGATTTCAAACAACTAAATGTAAAATTACAATAGACAGTTTTACTCTGGGGACCACGGATTTTTATCGGTACTTGTTAGATTGGTGACTTGGCATTTACAGACTTTTCTTACCTTCTAGGGATTACTGGAGGGTATAACTATCTAGGATATCTCCTTTATTATAATCAGGATATCATGTCGGTGATCCATCGCTTCTTAGCGGTTGATTATAGTACAGTTGTTTATGCTTTGTTTAACGGCTTTTACGAAGAATTCTTTTTCCTAGGTTTATTGTTAAGTACAGATACAAAGAAACGCTCGCTCGTATTGCTTTTTTCAACCATCGTCCGAACCTCATTCCATACCTATCAAGGATTGGTTTCAGCCTTAGTAATAGGTGTGCCGTTTGGTTTGTTTTACTATTATATGTATAAAAATAAAAATGATAATCTCCTACCTTACTTTCAAGCTCATGCTCTGGCAGATATGGTTGGTACCAGCTTCTTGTCACTATTTATTGGGTAGAAAATAGCATTCTTCGAATAATGAAAATCCCATGGAATTCCTCTTTGTTCCATGGGATTTTTTATTATTCATTCCAGAATTTGCTTGCAATATCTTGACCTTGTTTGATTTTAGCCCATTGTTGTGGAATGGCCAATTCATTACCAGAGTCACATGAAGCAAAACCGCATTGGTGAGAAAGGTAAAGACGTTCTTTAGGGATGATTTTACTTGCTTCTTCTAAGAGTTTATAGACACGCTCTTCATCATCTAAATCGGTTGTCTTACTTGACAGAAGTCCAAGAACAACTTCTGCGTTTTTATCGCGTAAGCTTTCTAAGGCTTTCAAATCACCAGCACGCTCATCATCCCATTCAAGGAAGAAGCGGTCGTAGTGCTGATCACGCAAGAATTTTTCAGCGATTGCCTCATAAGTCCCACCAGCGGCATGACGACTTTCGTAGTTACCACGGCAGTTGTGTGTCCAAACAGTAAGACCAAGTGAATGTGCATAGTCAACGACTTCATTATTTATTTTGACAAAGGCATCTGCTAAATCAGCTAGTCCTGCATTGCCTTCAGCAAAGAAACTTGCAGGATTACTTTCATCAAAAAGTTCCCAAAGGCAGTCGTCGAACTGAATAATGGTGCCACCAGCAGTTTTGTAGTCATCAAGGAATTCTTTATAAGATTGAATGAGACCGTTTTTTAAATCATCGGCAGTTGCATATACTTGACCTTCGCCATACAATTCATTAAAAACAGCAAGTTCAGTGTAAGCATGAGCTGGGCCCCATACAGTCAATTTTGTTTGCGTATCTTCAGCTAGCTCACTCACTTTTTTAAAGATTTCAATAAAGTGGTGGTTCTTACCAGATAATTCTTCAGTGATGCGGATACCTATGTCTTTTCTTGTTTCAAAGTGACTGCCATCATGGTCTTTAAAAGTATATCCATGATCAGCAATATACCGTTCAATACCTTTTAAGCCCCATACAAAGTCAAGGTGCCACATAGATTTAGAATATTCTCCGTCAGTTAGGATATCTATTCCTTTTTCTTTTTGTTCCTTTACGATTGATTCGATGGCTGCTGTTTCAGTTTCTTGATATCCAGAGAAGTCATTATAAAAAGGATAATGGATATCATCTCTATGTTCGATTTGTGTTTTGTAGTCACGCAATTCTGCTGGACGTAGAAGGGAACCCACTAGTTGAAATCTTGATGTTGTCATTTGTAAATCTCTCTTTCACTTATTACTGAACTAATTCTATCCCAGTTTGCTTTATTTGAAAAATAGTTATTTTGAGTAAAAAGGTATAGTTGTTCGCTATATCACATTTTTAGATTTCTAAAATACTTTTTCTGGGGGCAGAACTATGGTATAATTTTCTTTGCAGAAATCCGAACGTTTGGAAAAAGTTTAGGGGAGAAGAATGAAAAAACACTTTAGTTTTATTTTATTAGGGATTATGATGTTGGGTGTGGTGATGAGGGCACCCTTTACAGCTTTGCCAGCAGTCCTTACAGATATTGCATCTGGGTTGGGTGTTGAAGTGAGTTCACTCGGCATTTTAACTTCGATTCCCTTGATCATGTTTGCACTATGCTCATCAATAGCGCCACGTATGGCAGCAAAATTTGGCTTGGAACGTCTAATGGCCATTGTACTTGTGATTATGGTTATTGGTTCTGGATTGAGGGTATTCAACCTCCAAACACTTTTCATCGGTACGATGATGATCGGAGCTAGTATCGCATTTATTAATGTCTTGTTGCCAAGCTTAGTTGCTGCTAATTTCCCGCATAAGATTGGGCTTTATACAACCATCTACATTACTCTGATGGGGATTTCTGGAACAGTCGCGTCAATGGTTGCAGTACCAATTGTTTCAGCTACTTCTTGGAAATTTTTTATTTATTTAATCACCGGAGTCATCCTCTTAGCTTTACTTATCTGGTTACCAAATGTGAAGAACAATCATATATTTGTTACTGGCAACCAATCAGAGAAAACAAGTTCTCTATGGAAAAATAAGGCTGCCATTGCCTTTCTTATTTTTGGTGGGTTGCAATCCGTCTTGTTCTACACTGAAGTCACTTGGTTACCAACCATTTCGCAATCTATTGGATTTTCAAAAGCAGAAGCAGGGTTGATGTCTGGAATTTATAACTTGGCTGCCATACCAATGTCTTCAATCATTACAACTCTACTTTCGCGTCAGACGAAAGAATCTCGCAGGAACATCATGCTCCTCATCTCTTTGATTACATTAATTGGCTTGGCCCTTATGGTAATCACTCCAAAAAACTTTTTTGCTTGGACAATTATTCATATCGTACTCAGTGTTTCCAATGCATCACTCTTCCCATATATGATGCTCAGCTTTACTATGAAAAGCAGTAACAGTCAGGCAACGGCTCGCTTATCAGGTATGGTACAAACAGGTGGCTACTTAATCGCAGCATTTGGTCCAGTTCTCTTAGGATATAGTTTTCCAATTTTTGGTAGTTGGTTACCCTTGATTCTATCATTGGCTACTGTAACCTTGGTGATGATGTGGACGATTGTACTGATTGAGAAAGAAGATATCATCATTTAGTCACATTTTCCCACAATTCACTTGTTCATTTTGGGATATAATAAAAACAAAAAAAGCTGGATATTTCCCAGCTTTTTAGTGTGCTACACGTTTACGTGCAGCTTTTTTACGATTTTCCTCAATGAAAGCTTCTTTCTTTTCTTCTGGTTCAATGATTGTTTTATGAACGGTGAAGACTGCGCCTGCTGCAAGAGCGACTGTAGAAAGAATACCTGTCAAGAAACCTTTGCCAAAACCTTTAGCCATAGTGAATTCTCCTTTACTTATGTTATAATAGATTTTAGCGAAAAAACAAAATATTTTCAAGGAAAAAGATGAAAACTAAAGTTATTGTGGTCATTGGACCGACAGCGGTAGGAAAAACTGCCCTTGGCATAGACTTGGCCCAGCGCTACAATGGAGAAATTATCAGCGGTGATAGCCAGCAAGTCTATCGTAAACTAGATATCGGGACGGCAAAAGCTAGCCCTGAAGAGCAGGCTGTGGCGGTTCATCACTTGATTGATGTCCGAGATGTGAACGAGGGCTATTCGGCTTATGAATTTGTAGCAGAAGCCAGATCCCTAATTGCAGACATTACTAGTCGTGGCAAGTTGCCTATTATCGTGGGTGGGACAGGTCTTTACATCCAAAGTCTGCTTGAAGGCTACCATCTGGGCGGGCAGGTTGACCAGGAACAAGTTCTTGCTTATCGGGCGGAACTCGACTGCTTGTCTGACGAGGTTTTGGAAACAATGGCAGAGCAGGCAGGTTTGATGTTCGAGGGAAACAGCCGTCGGCGATTGATTCGTGGGTTAGAATTAAAAAAATTTGGCAAAAACTTAGAAAATACAGAGTCAGAATATGAGCCTCTTTACATCTGCCTGACGGATGACAGGCAGGTTCTTTACGACCGCATCAATCAGCGAGTGGATAAGATGATGGTGGCGGGCTTACTAGATGAAGTTAGCTGGCTCTACCAAGAACACCCAGAAGCCCAAGCTGCTATGGGAATTGGCTACAAGGAGTTTTTTCCTTACTTAGCAGGTCAAATCAGCCTAGAAGAAGCAGTTGATAAGGTCAAGCAAAATAGTCGCCGCTTTGCCAAACGACAATTGACCTGGTTCAAAAATCGGATGCAGGTTCCCTTTTATTCAGTAGGCGAGCCAGATTACAAGTTGCAGATTTTCACCGCCGTGGAGGAATTTTTAAATGATTGAAACGAAGAAAGAACAAGAACGTGCCCTCCTGGTTGGAGTGGAATTACAGCAGACAGACAATTTTGACATGTCCATGGAGGAGTTGGCAAGTCTTGCTAAGACGGCTGGTGCTCTGGTCAAGGGAGTCTACACTCAAAAACGTGAAAAATACGACAGCAAGACCTTTGTTGGCTCAGGAAAATTGGATGAAATTGCCCAGATGGTCGAAGCTGACGAGATTGATACCGTCATTGTCAATAACCGGCTGACGCCCCGTCAGAATGTTAATTTGGAAGAGATTTTAGGTGTCAAGGTCATCGATCGGATGCAGTTGATTTTGGATATTTTTGCCATGCGGGCACAGAGTCACGAAGGGAAGTTACAGGTCCACCTAGCCCAGCTCAAGTATATGTTGCCACGCTTGGTTGGACAAGGTATCATGCTCAGCCGTCAGGCAGGTGGTATCGGCTCTCGTGGACCAGGTGAAAGCCAGTTGGAGCTCAACCGTCGGAGCATTCGCAACCAGATTCACGATATCGAACGCCAACTCAAAATGGTAGAGAAGAACCGAGCGACTGTACGTGAACGCCGTCTGCAATCAGGCGTTTTCAAGATTGGCTTGATTGGCTATACCAATGCTGGTAAGTCTACTATCATGAATGCCATGACGGACAAGAGACAGTATGAGGCAGATGAACTTTTTGCCACACTTGATGCCACGACCAAGCAGATTAACTTGGCAGACAAGTTCAACGTGACCTTGACCGACACGGTTGGTTTCATTCAGGACCTGCCGACTGAGTTGATTTCTGCCTTCAAATCAACCTTGGAGGAGTCCATGAACGTGGATCTCTTGCTCCATGTCATCGACGCCTCTGACCCCAATCACAGTGAGCAGGAGCAGGTGGTCTTGGATATTTTGAAAGACCTGGATATGCTGGACATTCCTCGCCTGGCTCTGTATAACAAGCTGGACAAGACCGATGACAGCTTTACCCCTAGTCAGTTTCCGCATGTCATGCTGTCCGCTAAGGATGAAAATGCCAAAGGCCATATTCAGATGATGGTCTTGGCTAAGATTAAGACTATGTTTGAACGATTTGAGGTCAGAGTGCCACTTGCTGAATCTTATAAATTGCATGATTTAGCAACTCTTGCCCTGATAGAAAATCGGACCTACGAAGAGGATGTGGAAGTGGTATCAGGCTATATTGCTTCCGCTAATAAATGGAAGTTGGAAGAATTTTATGACGGATTATCTTGATTTGGCAATCAAATACGGTGGCTTTACCAGTCTGGACAAGGTCTATCTGGCGAAGAAATTAGCTGATTTGACTGACCAACAAAAACTAGACTTTATCACACCACCGCCTTCTGTTATCAACGCATATTTTGCGGAAATCTACCAGAAACAAGGAGCAGAAGAGGCGACGGACTACTATCTGACACTTTCTCAGCAGCTCTGCCTTTTTCCAAAAGATCCCAGCTTTGAAGAAGACAAGCCCTTTGTCCGCCTGAATTTATCAGGTAAGTCTTTCGGATTTGCCTATGTGTCGGCAGACGGACTGGCTCAAGTTTTTTCGGAAGGAGAAGAGGAGATCACTGAAGATCTGCTCTTTGAGATAGCTCAAGTCTTTCTCCACTATGTCGTTTTTGTAGAAGACGGCAAGATTTTCATGGAGGCCAATGCCTTTGATGAACGTCAGTTGAAAGATGAGGAAACAGATTTTCTGCTAACAGAGGTGGCTAGCTCGGCTGACTTTATCAAAATTTCGGGTCTCAATCAGGAGGAAGTAGTAGAAGTGGCGGATTCTTATTCGGGTCAGCGCTATTTTGCCTGGTCGGGTCGCTCAGCTATAATATATCGATTAGAAAGTAAATAATGCAAATTCAATTTTTAGGTACAGGGGCTGGTCAGCCCTCCAAGGCCCGTAATGTGTCCAGTTTGGCCTTAAAACTTTTGGACGAAATCAATCAAATTTGGCTTTTTGATTGTGGCGAAGGAACTCAAAATCAGATTTTGGAAACCACTATTCGTCCTCGAAAAGTTGCTAAAATTTTCATAACACATTTACATGGTGATCACATTTTTGGTTTGCCAGGTTTTTTATCCAGCCGTTCGTTTCAATCGAGTGAGGAACAAACAGATATTGATATTTACGGTCCTATGGGTATTCGATCTTTTGTTTTGGCTAGTCTGAAAGCATCTGGTTCACACTTACCTTATCGCATTCATTTTCATGAGTTTGATGTTGATACAGTCGGTCAGGTTCTAGAAACAGACAAATTCATGGTATTCGCCGAAAAGCTGGACCATACCATTCCTTGTGTCGGCTACCGTGTCATCCAAAAGGATTTGGAAGGGACCTTGGATGCGGATGCTCTGAGCGCGGCGGGTGTACCATTTGGCCCCCTCTTTGGGAAAATAAAAAATGGTCAGAATGTGACACTTGAGGATGGGACTGAAATTATCGCTAGTGACTATATTTCCCCTCCAAGGCCTGGTAAGGTAGTGACGATTTTAGGGGATACGCGTAAGTGTCATGCCAGTGTGCGTCTAGCTATAAATGCTGATGTGCTGGTGCATGAGTCCACCTATGGTAAGGGTGATGAGCAGATTGCTCGTAAGCATGGGCATTCAACCAATATGGAAGCGGCTCAAGTAGCTAAGGATGCTGGTGTCAAGCGACTCTTGCTCAATCATATCAGTCCGCGCTTTTTGTCCAAGGATATCAGCCGATTGCGCAATGATGCGAGAACTATATTTGAACAGGTCCATATCGTTAAAGATTTAGAGGAAATAGAACTATGAGAACCATTTTAATAACTGGGGCATCTGGTGGTCTAGTACAGGAAATGATTCCTTTGCTGAAAGATGACTTCTTGATTTTGTTGGGGCGAGATGTAGAGAAGATAGAGCAGCTCTATGCCTATCATGAAAAAAAGGCAGTTTTTAATGTGGATATTCGAGACGAAGCCGCATTAATTGCATTTTTTGAAGGATTAGATAGCCAGTTTGGTCAAATCGATATTTTAGTCAATAATGCAGGCTATGCAATTTATGATGACTTTGAAAATTTTTCAAGTCAGCAGGTTCAAGCTATGTTTGACATCAATACTTTTGCTCTGATGACCATGTGCCGTTTAGTGGGTAAACGGATGAAGGCTAGACGGAGCGGGCAAATCATTAATATTGTTTCGATGTCAGGTCTAATCGCTTCAAGCAAGTCGTCAGTCTATTCTGCAACTAAGTTTGCGGCTATGGGTTTTTCAAATACCATTCGCTTGGAGTTGGCCCAGTATGGTGTGACAGTAACAACTGTTAACCCAGGACCTATTGCGACTGGCTTTTTCGACCAAGCAGATCCTGATGGAAGCTATCAAGAAAGCGTCAAAACCTTTCTCTTGCATCCCGACTATGTAGCTAAGAGAATTGTGGCTGCCATGGGGACGAAGAAGCGTGATATCAATTTACCGTGGTCACTAGCTGCAGCTCATAAACTCTATACCCTTTTCCCAAGAATATCAGATTACTTGGCCAGTACAGTATTTAATTTAAAATAAACATAGAAAAAACGCTGAATTCTTGTTTTACGTTTAACCATCTCTCAAATAGTGAAGTCATATTCTTTACATAGTATACCTGGTAATGAGCACAAGATAAAAAGATTTCTTCGTTATGAGCAAAATCTGTATAAAGTATCTGTTTTTTATTTTCAAAATTTAGATACAATAGGTAGATGTAAATGAAAAAACATAGATTGTGTAGGAAGAATACATCGTTTTAGTGGGATATTTGACTAAAATTTGATATAATAGTTGAAATTTGCAAGGGGGGATGACATGGAAAAGATTTGGAGGATTATTTATAGTCGAACATTTATTGTTCTTAGTTTGATTGCCTTAACAATTTTTGTTATTTTGTGGGCAGTTAGTTCAGCGGCAACTTATTTCCCAGCGTTTGTGACGGTTATGCAACTTTTTTCTCTAGTTGTAGCAGTTTCGATTATTAATCGGCGGATGAATGCTAGTTTCAAGTTAACCTGGATTGTATTTGTACTTGGAATCCCAGTATTTGGAGCTCTGTTTTACTTTATTTTACAGTCAAACATTGAAACCAGACGGTTTCGCAGGACTTTTCAGCGTCAAGCTGAAATATTGAGATTGTATGGGAAGACTTCTGAAAAAGTAATGAGAGGTTTGGCTAAGGAAGACCGTGAGCAACTTAAGTTAGCTCATTATATGAGTGAATATGTGGGCTATCCTTTACACACCAACACAGAAGCAGTCTATTTTCCATCTGGAGAAGCGAAATTTGAGGCGTTATTAGAAGAATTAAAAAAAGCTGAGAAATATATTTTTATGGAATACTTCATTGTCGATTTTGGCTATATGTGGGATTCTATTTTAGATATCTTAAAAGAAAAAGCTGCTCAGGGTGTAGAGGTTCGGTTTATGTATGATGGAATGAACTCGCTAAGCACTCTACCTTATAATTATTATAAAACCCTACGGCAATTTGGTATCAAGACAAAGGTCTTCTGTCAAATAATCCCTGCTCTGTCAACTATTCATAATAATCGTGATCACAGAAAGATTGCAGTAATCGATGGAAAAGTTGCTTTTACAGGTGGTGTCAATATTGCCGATGAATATATCAATAAAAAGGAACGATTTGGCTACTGGAAAGATGCAGCGATTATGATACGAGGTGAGGCCGTATCAAACTTTACCTTGATGTTTTTGCAAATGTGGAATCATGATGAGAAAAAGTCAAATGATGATTTGAAATACTTAAAGGAAGCGCATGATGCTGAGACAGAGACTATAGATACAGAAGGCTATTTCTTAGCTTACGGTGAAAGTCCATTTGATGGAGATGAGGTTGCGAAACGGGTTTACTTGGATATGATCCAGTCAGCAACTGACTACATCTATATTATGACTCCCTATTTGGTTCTGGATGATGAAATGATTGATAATCTCACCTATGCAGCGAAACGTGGGGTTACAGTTCGTATCCTTCTTCCTCATATTTACGATAAGCAGATGGCTTATCTGGCAGCACGAACAGATTTTAGAACCTATTTAGAATCCGGTATTGAAATCTATGAATTTACTCCTGGGTTTGTTCATTCCAAAGTGGTTTTAGTCGACGATAAAAAGGCAACAGTTGGCACAGTAAACATGGATTTTCGATCTTTTTATCTCAATTTTGAATGTGGGCTTTATATATATAACCATCGCCAAGTTTTAGAAGATATTCACAAAGATTTCATGCATTCTTTTGAACAATCTGAACGGATTACTTTACTTGGTTTTGAAAATAATTACCCGTGGTATAAGCGTTTGGCAGGAGCGTTGTTAAATATCTTGTCACCTTTACTATAATAATTGTTTCAAAGAAAGAAGCAGGGCGACTCAAATCAATCGTTGAATTCCTCTGCTCCTTTTTTCTTGGGAAATGGTATAATAGTAAGATAGTTTATACTCGAAAAAATCAATGTTATCAGTGTGGACATTGTTTCAATTATTTGATATTCTTCGAAAATCAAAATTGTCCCTTGTCAAGAGCTTTTTAGTCTGTTACCTTGAAATGTGAATGTGACAGAGTTCTATCTTCAGCTTTATGACGCGAACTCAGTTTTTTATTTTTCTAGTTTTCAACTTTCCCCAAGATTGTTAAAGCTAGGCTACTTTTGGTTTTCATTGAGTATGAGTATTAAAGGAGTTAATAACGTGATCAAACCCAATTATGACTGGCAATTATTGACCAGTTTTTCTGATGAACACTTTATCAAATTAGCAAAAAAAGAAGGGCTGGATCCAGTAGCGGCCAAATTGTTGTATGAGCGGGGCATTCATTCGCAAGAAGAACTGCATTCCTTTATCCAACCAAGTTTAGAAGATCTCCATGACCCATACCTGCTTCACGATATGGACAAGGCGGTAGAGCGGATTCGCCGAGCCATCGAAGACTACGAACAGATTTTGATTTATGGAGATTATGATGCTGATGGCATGACCTCGGCATCGATTCTGAAAGAAACTCTGGAAGAAATGGGTGCAGAAGTCCAAGTTTATCTTCCCAATCGTTTCACAGATGGCTACGGGCCGAATCAGTCAGTTTACAAGTATTTTATCGAGCAGCATGGGATTTCTCTTATTGTGACGGTGGACAATGGCGTAGCGGGTCATGAAGCGATTGCCTATGCCCAGGAGATGGGTGTCGATGTTGTTGTGACAGACCACCATTCCATGCAGGAAACCCTTCCCAATGCCTATGCGATTGTACATCCAGAGCATCCAGAGGGAAATTATCCTTTCAAACATTTGGCGGGCTGCGGTGTAGCCTTCAAATTGGCCTGTGCTCTTCTTGAAACTGTTCATGCAGACTTGCTGGATTTGGTCGCAATTGGTACCATCGCTGATATGGTTAGCATGACCGATGAGAATCGTGTCATGGTCAAATATGGTCTCTCGCTTCTCAAACAGACCGAACGTGCAGGCCTTCAAGAATTGATGAAAATAGCTGGCATTGATATGGATAGCCTTGATGAAGAAACAGTTGGTTTCCAACTTGCTCCGAGGTTGAATGCCCTTGGTCGACTCGATGATCCAAATCCAGCCATCGAATTACTGACTGGTTTTGATGACGAAGAGGCCCATCAAATTGCTCTCATGATTGACAGTAAAAATGTAGAACGCAAAGACGTTGTCCAAGCAATTTACGATGAAGCAAAAACCATGTTCCGAAGAGATAGACCTCTTCAAGTTCTGGCTAAAGAAGGTTGGAATCCAGGTGTTTTAGGGATTGTGGCAGGACGCCTACTAGAAGAATTGCACCAGCCTGTCGTCGTTTTGTCGATTGAAGATGGTAAGGCAAAAGGTTCGGCTCGTTCGGTTGAAGCGGTTGATATTTTCAAGGCCCTTAAAGATCATCAGGACCTCTTTATCGCTTTTGGTGGTCATGCTGGTGCAGCAGGTATGACCTTGGCAGTTGACAAACTCGAAGAGCTTGCTCAAACCTTGACTGACTACATTATCGAAAATAAATTGGATGTATCTAGCAAGTCTTCGTTGGTTTTGGATGAAGAATTGGATTTAGAGGAATTAACCTTAGATACTCTAAAATCCTTTGAAAAACTGGCACCCTATGGTATGGACAATAAAAAGCCTGTCTTCTATCTCAAGAATTTTCAGGTGGAGTCAGCAAGAACCATAGGACAAAACAATGCTCACCTGAAACTACGGATTACAAAAGGGGCAGCTGGATTTGATGTGGTTGCGTTTGGTAAGGGCAATTTAGCCTTGGAATTCTCACAGGCCAAGGGGTTAGAATTAGCTGTTACCTTGTCTGTCAATCAATGGAATGGCAATACTAGTCTTCAGCTCATGTTGGTTGATGCTCGGGTCAATGGTGTTCAACTTTATAATATTCGTGGAAAGCAACATCCTATTCCTGCAGATGTTCCTATTTTGGACATTAATCATCCAGTGACTAGTGAATCTGCTATTGTCCTTGCGACTTTGCCAGAAGATATCAGCAGTCTGCGCAGCTATTTCCAAGAAAAAGAATTTGAGGCCATTTATTTTAAAAACGAAATTACGACACCATACTATCTAGATGGGTATGGTAGTCGAGACCAATTCGCTAAATTGTACAAGACCATTTACCAATTCGATGAGTTTGATGTCCGCTACAAACTGAAAGATTTGGCTGATTACTTAAAAATTAAGGACAGTCTCTTGGTCAAAATGATTCAGATTTTCCAAGAATTAGAATTTGTTACCATTACGGATGGAGTTATGCGGGTCAACAAAGAGGCGCAGAAACGGGAAATTTCAGAAAGTCAGATTTATCAAGAATTGAAACAAACCGTAATGCAACAAGAGTTGATGGCGCTTGGTACCGTTCAGGAAATTTATGAGTGGCTATGTGGACAAAATTAATCACAATTTGGATACTGTTGATCATCAGTCTGATAGGGATACTGACTTTTGTTGCATGGAATAATAGGCGAAATCGATTGTTAAATCATATAAAGCAATCGGAGCAAGTCCACGCTGGCTTGATGGAATTGAGCGGTAGAGGGTGGTCGGAAAGGGCTTTGGCAACTGTCTTTTTAAAGCCCATCCTTCAGTTACCCCAAGCAGAAATTCCTGAATATGTTCATCAGTTCGTAACAGAATCGGCTCTCTTTGCTTCCAAAAGCTACTATAGATTGCTGAGGGCTGAAAGTCACTCGTTGGATCGAGAGAGGGCAGTAAAGATTATAGCCCAAAGCTTGAAGATGTTAGACTTTCCTGAGGAATTACACCAGAGCCATTTGTCATATTTGGTGGAAAAAATGGATTGTGATTGTCCTCCCCACCATTCCTTTTGGCAATGCTTTGCTAGACTGGTAGACCGAGCTTTTCCAGGTCAACAGCTTTCGCGCATTGAGTTATTAAACAAGCAAGTTCATCAATTGCGCTATCTAATTTCCTATCAGCAGGCTAGTTGGGTTCGAAAGCATTTTGGACAGGGAAGTACGGATTGGCAGGCTATGGTGGCGTATTTAAATCATTTACCTCGCTGGTCGTATCGTCTCAATGAGTCTGCTCGTTTGCATAATAAACGGGGCTTTGGCAACCATAAGGTGGAACCATTACCAGTCAATATAAAGGTACTCATTGGTTTTCACAGTGAGTTTATCCTCAGTCAGCAGGGGCAGTTCGCCTTGATTTTGGATAAGACTCCTCATCGAAATGGCGTAGTAAATGGGGCTTCATTTAACTATGCCAGTGCTAATAATAAGCGTCATACTCAGCTCGATATTGCACCAGTTGGTCCTCACGATCCACAGTTTCGGAAGAAAGTCCTGCGCGCAAAGACAGCCAGCTATTTATCTCCCACCCGTATTCGACATTATCAACGAGGAAAGACACCTGTCGGCTGGGAAACATCTTATTTTAATCCAGATGGCGATTTTTCATTTGCTGGAAATAGCAGAGCGAGATTGGTGTCTCAGTTGAGTAGACAACTAAGGGCTGATATTCATAAGTTGGATTCCTAGTCTGCACTTTTAACTGGATTAAAAGCCACTGACACTGAATACAGTTTCTTAGAAAAAATGAGTCTAGCTCAAAGAAAGATTCGTAATGAGTAAAGCAAGGGTCTTTGTCAGGGCTGAAAATATACCAAATGACAATTTCATGGTATAATGAAGAGTAAAAAATATTTTTTTAAAGAGAGAAAGAAATGAACTTAAAAGATTACATCGCAACCATTCCTGATTATCCAAAAAAGGGGATTGAATTTCGTGATATTAGCCCATTGATGGCGGATGGAAATGCTTACAGCTATGCTGTACGTGAAATTGTCCAATACGCAACTGATAAACAAATTGATATGATTGTTGGTCCAGAGGCGCGTGGCTTTATCGTTGGTTGTCCAGTTGCCTATGAATTGGGAATTGGTTTTGCACCGGTTCGTAAACCAGGTAAGTTACCACGCGAAGTTATCTCAGCTGATTATAAAAAAGAGTATGGTGTAGATACATTGACCATGCATGCTGACGCCATCAAACCAGGTCAACGCGTGTTGATCGTAGATGATTTGTTGGCCACTGGTGGTACTGTTAAAGCAACGATTGAAATGATTGAAAGACTTGGTGGGATTGTTGCTGGTTGTGCCTTCTTGATTGAACTTGATGATCTTAAAGGTCGTGAAGCCATCGGAAATTACGACTACAAGGTCTTGATGCACTATTAAGTCATTAACATAGTTTGATTGAATTTTTTTAAGACCTTATAGTTAAAACTTATAACTAAGCCTAGTTTTATTCTAATTGAAATGCTGTTCTTCCTGTTCTATAATAGAGATAAGATCGTTCAGGAGGTTAGAGTATGCCAATTAAAATCGAAAAATCATTACCGGCAGTAGATATTTTAAAAAAAGAGAATATTTTTGTAATGGATAGCGACCGTGCTAGCCATCAGGATATCCGTCCCATAAAGATATTGATTCTAAATCTCATGCCTCAGAAAATTGTGACGGAGACTCAGTTGCTCCGTCTTTTGGCTAATACGCCATTGCAATTGGAAGTTGAATTCCTCTACATGGCGAGCCATGAGTCGAAAAATACACATTCAGACCATTTAGAACAATTTTACAAAACGTTTGAGCAGGTCAAAGATTCCTATTTTGATGGCTTGATTGTAACTGGAGCACCAGTTGAAAATCTACCATTCGAAGCAGTTGATTATTGGTCTGAACTTGTATCTGTATTAGAATGGTCGAATAATCATGTTTTTTCAACCTTGCATATCTGTTGGGGAGCGCAGGCTGGACTCTATGCTCGATACGGAGTACAAAAACATAATATGAATCGCAAGCTTTCAGGGGTTTATAGACAGGATGTTATCAACAATACAAATCCATTGATGCGTGGATTTGACGATGATTTTCAATCGCCGCATTCGCGATACACAGAGGTGAAGGCTGCTGACATTTCTCATTTGAATAACCTTGAAATTCTTTCATGTGGTGAGGAAGTCGGCTTATCGATTTTGGCAAGTAAGAACTTGCGTGAAGTCTATAGTTTTGGTCATCTGGAATACGATCGCGATACCCTTGCCAAAGAATACCAGCGAGACTGTTTAGCTGGAAAAAATCCACATATCCCTGAGAATTATTTCAAAAATGATGACCCATCAACCAGACCTGCCCTTTCATGGAATTTGCCTGCTGCTCAATTTTTTACTAATTGGATAAACTACGCGGTCTATCAAGAAACACCGTATGACTGGAAACTATTTGAAGATTCTGCCCTTTCAGCGAGTCTATAAAGAGGATATATGAATTACTCACAGCAATTTCGACAAGGGAATGTAGTCATTCCTGCAGCTCTTTTGTTTCACTACAAAGAATTATTTTCATCAGCAGATGATTTTCTCATCTGGCAGTTTTTCTTTTATCAAAATACCTCACATTTGGAATCTTTAGCCCCTAGTGAAGTCGCTCAGGCCACAGGAAAAACAGTGGCACGAGTCAATCAAGCAATTGAGAACCTGCAAGAAGCTGGGCTATTAGAATTTAAAACGATCAGTATCGCAGGAGAAATCGAAATGATTTTTGATGCACTACCTGCACTTGAGAAATTAGATATGCTATTAGAAGCAAAACAACCTGTTGAAATGGTTCGGACTGAAAATGATTTGAAAACCTTGGTTGGAGATTTTGAAAGGGAGTTGGGTCGTTTCCTATCCCCATTTGAAATTGAAGATTTACAAAAAACGGTTGAAGATGATAAAACTTCTGTTGACTTGGTTCGAGCTGCTTTGAAAGAAGCTGTTTTTAACAACAAAACCAATTGGAAATATATCCAAGCTATTTTGCGAAACTGGCGACGTGAAGGAATAACAACAGTGGCACAGGTAGAAGCTAAAAATATAGATAGAGACATCCAGAATCCTAAGAATGTAACTGTCTCCAGTGATTTTCTTGATGCAATGAACCTCTGGAAAGAGTAATATGGAAACAAAATTATCAAAAAGACTAGAAACAGTCGCAGATTTTGTGCCACAAGGGGCACGATTAGTTGATGTAGGGAGTGACCATGCCTATCTCCCTCTTTTTTTGGTAGAGCAGAAGCGTATTGATTTTGCCATTGCTGGTGAGGTCGTTCAAGGTCCCTACCAGTCAGCACTCCAGAATGTTGAGCTGGCAGGTCGGTCTGATATGATTCAGGTTCGACTGGCCAATGGGCTTGCTGCCGTAGAAGAACAAGACCAGATTTCAGCGGTGACAATTGCTGGTATGGGAGGGCGTTTAATTGCCGATATTTTAGAAGCTGGAAAAGAAAAGTTGGGTTCGGTTGAACGGCTCATTTTACAACCGAACAATCGAGAAGATGATGTTCGGAATTGGTTGGTTCAGAATCAATTTAAGCTTATTGCTGAGGAGATTGTAGAAGAGAACGATAAGATTTATGAGATTCTGGTAGCACAAAAAGGTTCAATGGACTTGACAGCTACTCAATTGCGCTTTGGTCCTTTCTTATCAATCAAACATTCCCCTGTTTTTCAGAAAAAGTGGCTTAAGGAGTTGGATAAGCTGAGTATGGCTTTGGAACAAGTCCCTCATGAACGCCAGGGTGATCGCTCCGCTATTTCCCAAAAAATGGATCAAATAAAGGAGGTTCTTCATGTTGGCAAAGAACGTCATTGAGCGTTACCAATCCTTTTGTCCGCCATTTTTGGCCATGGAGGGTGACGTAACTGGTTTGCAGATTGGAACATTGAACAAGGAAATCCAGCGAGTAATGGTCACCTTGGATATCCGTGAGACGACTGTGGCAGAGGCTATTGATAAACAGATAGACCTGATTATCGTCAAGCATGCTCCAATTTTTCGTCCAATAAAGGATTTAGTGGCTGACAATCCACAGACGAAGATGTATCTGGACTTGATTAAACATGATATTGCGGTCTATGTTAGTCACACTGATATTGATGTAGTGAATGGTGGGCTTAACGATTGGTTTTGCGAGTTGTTAGGTATCTATGATACAACTTATTTACTGGAGACATCAGTGGGTCAAGGACTTGGTCGTGTTGGAACTATAGCAGAGCAGACACTAGAAGAATTGGCCTTGAAAGTTAAATCTGTCTTTGGTCTTGATGCTGTACGTCTAGTGACTTATGGCCATCAGGCACAACAATATGTCAGTCGAGTTGCAATCTGTGGTGGGAGCGGAGGCTCTTATTATCAGACAGCTCTTGATAAGGGTGCTGAGGTCTACATCACCGGTGATATCTATTACCACACAGGTCAAGACATGTTAACAAAAGGGTTGCTGGCTATTGATCCAGGGCATCACATCGAAGCCTTATTTATCAAGCGAGTTGCTGATTTATTGGAAACTTGGAAAAAGGAAGAAGGTTGGGAAGTGGAGATCTTTGCATCGACAGTTTCGACCAATCCATTCAGACATTTATAATCAGTGTCCTGACTTTAGCTTACATCAAAAATAAACAGTCAAGCTACGTTTTTGCGTGGCTTTTTTTGAAAAAAAGCTTGTTTTTTTTTTGATAATTAGGGTATCCTAATTATTGTAATATGTTGGGTTAATTTAGAGAATGGAAGTCGTTATGAATTGGTTTACACACCAGCCTGTGGTTTTACAGGCTCTCTTGGCAGGTTTATTTACTTGGTTTTGCACGATTGTCGGCTCTGCAGTTGTCTTTTTCTTTAGAACGGTCAGTCGGCGTTTGTTGGATATCATGCTAGGCTTTGCAGCAGGTGTTATGATTGCTGCGTCATTTTGGTCTTTGCTTGCTCCCTCAATTAGTTATGCTGAGCAGTTTTATGGCAATCTTGCATGGATTCCTGCGGCAGTTGGATTTGCAGCAGGTGGAATCTTTTTACGTTTGGTTGACGCAGGTGTTCCACATTTGCATTTAGGTAATGACAAAGAGGAAGCTGAGGGTGGAGTTGAGCGTGAGCGAAAAAAATTATCAAAGACTGCCCTCTTATTTTTGGCCATTACCATTCATAATATCCCAGAAGGCTTAGCTGTTGGTGTCACATTTGGTGCCCTTGCTTCTAATAATAGCTCAGCAGCATTTATAGGAGCTTTGGGATTGGCTCTTGGTATTGGTATACAAAATATTCCGGAGGGAGCAGCTTTGGCTATTCCGATTCGTACAGACGGTGCATCGCGTTGGAAGGCCTTTTATTGGGGTTCAATGTCTGCTATTGTCGAACCAATCGCGGCTGTACTTGGCGCCTTTGCAGTTACCTTTATGACCCCTATTTTACCTTACGCCCTTTCCTTTGCAGCTGGTGCAATGATCTTCGTTGTCGTAGAGGAGCTTATTCCAGAATCACACACAAATGGCAATACGGATATTGCAACATTGGGACTCATGGCTGGTTTTATTATCATGATGATTCTAGATGTTGCTTTGGGGTAAAATACAACAAATGATGAATGAGTCTGCTTGCCAGACTTTTTTCTTATGACATCATAGTGAAAAATATGGTATAATGAACTGATATTAATTAATGGAAGGTACTCTTATATGAAAGGTATTATTCTGGCAGGTGGGTCTGGGACTCGTCTCTACCCATTGACACGCGTAGCTTCTAAGCAGCTGATGCCGATTTATGACAAACCAATGATTTATTACCCACTGTCAACACTCATGTTGGCTGGGATTAAAGAAATCTTAATTATTTCTACTCCTCAGGATCTACCTCGATTTAAGGATATGTTGGGTGATGGTTCTGAATTTGGAATTTCTCTTTCTTATGCAGAACAACCAAGCCCAGATGGATTGGCCCAAGCCTTCATTATCGGTGAAGAATTCATCGGTGATGACCATGTAGCCCTTATCTTGGGGGATAACATTTACCATGGAAATGGATTGACCAAGATGTTGCAACGTGCCGCAAGCAAAGACAAAGGAGCAACTGTCTTCGGTTACCAAGTAAAAGACCCAGAACGCTTTGGTGTTGTTGAGTTTGACGCAGATATGAATGCTATCTCTATCGAAGAAAAACCTGAGAATCCAAAATCAAATTTTGCGGTTACAGGTTTGTATTTCTATGACAATGATGTCGTTGAGATTGCGAAAAATATTAAACCATCTCCTCGTGGTGAGTTGGAAATCACTGATGTCAACAAGGCTTACTTAGATCGTGGTGATTTGTCAGTAGAGCTCATGGGACGTGGATTTGCATGGTTGGACACTGGTACACATGAAAGTCTCTTGGAAGCTGCACAGTACATCGAAACAGTTCAACGTTTGCAAAACGTTCAAGTGGCAAACTTGGAAGAAATTGCTTACCGCATGGGCTACATCACAAAAGAACAAGTGTACGAATTGGCACAGCCACTCAAGAAAAATGAATACGGACAATACTTGCTCCGTTTGATTGGAGAAGCTTAATGACAGAAAACTTTTTCGGAAAAACACTCGCAACCCGTCCAGTTGAAGGCATTACAGGGATGTTAGAATTTGACATTCCAGTTCATGGCGACAACCGTGGCTGGTTCAAGGAGAACTTCCAAAAGGAAAAAATGGTGCCACTCGGCTTCCCAGAAAGCTTTTTTGCAGAAGGAAAATTACAAAATAACGTTTCCTTCTCCCGCAAAAACGTTCTTCGTGGTCTTCACGCAGAGCCTTGGGATAAATACATCTCTGTGGCGGACGGTGGTAAGGTCTTGGGAACTTGGGTCGATCTTCGAGAGGGTGAGACTTTTGGGAATGCCTATCAAACTATTATAGACGCTTCTAAAGGGATCTTTGTTCCACGTGGTGTAGCCAATGGTTTCCAAGTCTTATCAGACTTTGTATCATACAGTTACTTGGTTAATGACTATTGGGCTTTGGAACTTAAGCCTAAATATGCCTTTGTCAACTACGCTGACCCTAGTCTCGACATTAAATGGGAAAACCTAGAAGAAGCAGAAGTCTCAGAAGCAGATAAAAACCACCCACGCCTCAAGGACGTTAAGCCTTTGAGAAAAGAGGACCTCTAATGTTTTAAGCCTCTTTTCAATGTCTTTGGTCACTTAGACAAATTACATAAAGAGACTCTACCAAGATTGCTTACTAAAAAGAAATCTTGAAGTAGTCTGGTAATGCAAGAGGGCGAGCAAAGCGAGCCACTCCGTGTGTCATCGCCGTAGTGAGAAGCTCCTTTGCTTTGCTAAGGAGGGGGGAAACCATGAGACCTTAGGCTCATGGTTTAGTAATGAAACACCTTGGTGGTTGCTTACGACCCCACTACATAAGATGACACACAAAAAAGAAAAAACTTTTCGGAGAAAAAAATGTCTCAATTTAAAAATATTATCGTAACTGGTGGAGCTGGTTTTATCGGTTCCAACTTCGTACACTATGTTTACAATAACCATCCAGAAGTCCATGTGACTGTGTTGGATAAATTAACATATGCAGGAAACAGGGCTAATATTGAAGCTATCCTTGGTGACCGAGTAGAGCTTGTTGTTGGTGATATTGCTGATGCTGAGTTGGTTGACAAATTGGCTGCTAAGGCAGATGCCATTGTTCACTATGCGGCAGAAAGCCACAACGACAACTCTCTCAACGATCCAAGTCCATTCATCCATACAAACTTTATCGGTACCTATACTCTTCTTGAAGCGGCTCGTAAATACGACATCCGTTTCCACCATGTATCAACAGATGAGGTTTATGGTGATCTTCCATTGCGCGAAGACTTACCAGGTCATGGGGAAGGTCCAGGAGAGAAATTCACATCAGAAACAAAATACAACCCATCATCTCCTTATTCATCAACCAAGGCTGCATCAGACTTGATTGTCAAAGCATGGGTGCGATCATTTGGTGTTAAAGCAACGATTTCCAACTGTTCAAACAACTACGGTCCATATCAGCACATCGAGAAATTTATCCCACGCCAAATCACCAACATCTTGGCAGGCATCAAGCCAAAGCTTTACGGTGAAGGTAAAAACGTCCGTGACTGGATTCATACCAACGATCACTCGACTGGTGTTTGGGCTATCTTGACGAAAGGCCGTATGGGTGAAACTTACCTGATCGGTGCTGACGGTGAGAAGAATAACAAAGAAGTGCTTGAATTGATTCTTGAAAAAATGGGTCAACCAAAAGATGCTTACGACCACGTGACTGACCGTGCAGGACACGATTTGCGCTATGCTATTGACGCAAGCAAACTTCGTGACGAGCTTGGTTGGACACCACAATTTACA
Source organism: Streptococcus sp. VTCC 12886 (assembly GCF_049893425.1). Taxonomy (NCBI): domain Bacteria; kingdom Bacillati; phylum Bacillota; class Bacilli; order Lactobacillales; family Streptococcaceae; genus Streptococcus; species Streptococcus sp. VTCC 12886. The sequence goes on from NZ_JBMVJB010000008.1 coordinate 67,455, forward strand.
GACTTCTCTCAAGGTTTGGAAGAAACGATCCAGTGGTATACAAATAACCAAGACTGGTGGAAGGCTGAAAAAGAAGCTGTTGAAGCTAACTATGCGAAGACACAAGAAGTGCTTAAATAAGAAATGGAAGGCTGGGCTTTTGTCCAAGCCTTTCTTAAAATAAGGAGTATACATGATATTAATTACAGGTGCGAATGGTCAGTTGGGTACAGAATTGCGTTACTTATTAGATGAACGTGGTGTTGAGTATGTGGCTGCTGACGTAGCAGAAATGGACATCACGGATGCGGAAAAGGTTGATGCCTTTTTTGCGGAAGTAAAACCAAGTGTTGTTTACCACTGTGCAGCCTACACAGCTGTGGATATGGCTGAAGATGAAGGCAAGGAGCTTAACTACAAAATTAATGTAACAGGCTCTGAAAATGTTGCCAAGGCAGCAGCTAAATACGGTGCAACCCTTGTCTATATCTCAACAGACTATGTCTTCAACGGTGAGTTGCCAGTCGGTCAAGAATGGCAAGTAGATGACCAACCAGATCCGCAATCTGAATACGGTCGTACTAAGCGTTTGGGTGAGGAAGCGGTTGAGAAATTTGCAGACAAGTTCTACACAGTGCGTACAGCTTGGGTCTTTGGTAACTATGGCAAAAACTTTGTCTTCACCATGCAAAATCTTGCTCAAACTCGAGACACATTAACAGTAGTCAATGACCAACATGGCCGTCCAACTTGGACACGTACTCTTGCCGAATTTATGGTATACTTAGTGGATACTAAGCAAGCATTTGGCTACTATCATTTGTCAAATGATGCGACTGAGGACACAACTTGGTTTGACTTTGCGACAGAAATCCTCAAGGATACCAACACCAAGGTATTGCCAGTGGACTCTAGCCAGTTCCCAGCCAAGGCTAAGCGTCCTTTCAACTCAACCATGAGCTTGGATAAGGCAAAGGCAACAGGATTTGTCATCCCGACATGGCAAGAAGCCTTGAAAGAGTTTTATAAGCAAGGGAAGAAATAGAATATCCTTCATTTAGAAGGAAACGAGACGATTTTTCAAAAAGTCGTCTTCTTTTATAATTGGGATAAATTGTCACAAAAATGAAAAATTGTAATATTGTTTTAATGCTCCATATTGTGCTATAATTTATTTTGCAGATTTAGTATTTTTACGATTTTCCTAATGATCCAGTTATCGTTTGGTTGTGTTTTGAATATAGATTTGAATATGGGATTTGAGGAGGAGAAAGTGAAAAAAAGGACATTATTTTTCTTATCCGTATGCGCGGTCGCTTTAAGTGGATATGTTGTTCATGCAGACAGTTTGGAAGCTCCAAGTCAGCTTGTCACTGTACCTAATTTGCCTGGAACTGGCGGCCAATTAACTGTTGTTGAGGAAGCTGGCCAAATTAAGGCGATTCTTTCAAATATTACTGGAGAAATCGTTGGAGTAACTGGTCAGTTTAAGTCAGAAATGAATACTGGAAAAACGATAGCTTTTACGATTGATGCTAGTGGTCAATATGTGGCCTATTTAGATAGATCAAGTTTTTCCGACGAAGATCGTACCTTTACTTTGGCTTTAACAGTCAACCTTATTGATGGTAGTGCTCATAATCTAGATGATTATTCGTTCAACTGGGTTAAAGTAGCTGAAAATACGGATGATGACAGCGATTTGATTGAAAACACTAGCGCAACAGAAGCATCAAAACCTGTTTCATCTGGGACAGTAGTCGATAGTGTTGAGAAAGATTCTTCATCTTCAGCAAGCGAGACACAAAGTTCTAGTACTGCAAATTCTTCATTGGCGGCGACTGTAACTGATTCATCGAATGCAACGACCGCTTCTACACTGACTTCAACACAGACTACAAGTTCAGTTGGTAGCCAATTACGTTCGGCTTCGTTGATGCGTATTGCAACAAATTCTGGTACCCAAACTAGTGCTGTTACAAAAGCAAGTCAAATTGACCAGACGCTAGAACTAAAATATACTGGTTCTATCAATAGTGGTGAAGTCATTAAATTTGCAGTGTGGTCAGATGAGAATGGTCAAGATGATATTGTTTGGTATAATGCTGACCAAACTGGTGCTGCTTATGCAGATTTAAGAAAACATAGAGACTACGGCAAATATAACATTCATACATACGTAAACCGAAATGGCAAAATGGTATATTTGAATGAAATTGTGGTAGATGTGAAGGCGAGCGGTACGGTTACAATTTCTAATGTTGATTCACAAACAGGAAGCTTTGATGTAACAATTTCCAATATAACAGCTCCTCGTGGTCTCACAAAAGTTTACGTACCAACCTGGACAGAAGCTGGTGGTCAGGATGATATCAAATGGTATGAAGCCAATCAACAATCGGATGGAAGTTACAAATTAACTGTCAACAAAGTAAATCATAAAAGTGAGGTAGGAAACTACCAAGTTCATGTATACTATCGTGGTGAAGATGGAAGCATGATAGGAATAGGTGCAACCACTGTTAATTT
>NZ_JBMVJB010000009.1:0-68695 GCF_049893425.1 Streptococcus sp. VTCC 12886
CATATTCATCAGTGATAGTGATATTTTTGTCTTTAATTCTGAGAAAATTTGTGATAAGATTTAGTTGTTCCATATGAGTCTTTCTAAAATGATAGTTTGAGCACTTTTCATTATAGGTCATATGGGACTCTTTGTATATACTCAAAAAGGCTCCATAATTTCAATGGTGGATTTATCCACTACAGAAATTATAGAGCCGATTGAAATAAAAATCATCTATGTAAAGAGGGAAGGTCACTCCCTCTTTTTTGATTTTATCAAATTTCGTAAAGGTTACTATTTGGTGACGGGTTGTTACCTAATTGACATAGACTTTCTACCCCTATGTCTTGAAAATGGTGCTATTTCAAGGTAAAATAGAGTGTTAGAAAGTCAAAGGTAAAGTATATGAAAATGATTGAAGAGTTTAAAAATAAAAAAGTATTAGTTTTGGGATTGGCAAAATCTGGTGAATCAGCTGCTCGTTTATTGGATAAATTGGGTGCGATTGTGACAGTGAATGATGGAAAACCATTTGATGAAAATCCGACGGCACAATCATTGTTAGAAGAAGGGATTCGTGTCATTTGTGGAAGTCATCCCTTGGATTTACTGGATGAAGATTTTGCGCTTGTTGTGAAAAATCCAGGTATTCGCTATGATAATCCGATGGTTGAAAAGGCTTTGCAAAAAGGAATTCCTGTGTGGACTGAGATTGAATTGGCTTATTTGATTTCAGAGGCTCCAATTGTCGGCATTACTGGCTCTAATGGAAAAACAACTACAACCACTATGATTGCTGAAGTCTTAAATGCTGGACACAAACCTGCTAAATTATGTGGGAATATTGGCTATCCCGCTTCATCTGTGGCACAGACTGCAACAAAGGACGATACTTTGGTCATGGAGTTGTCTTCTTTTCAACTAATGGGAACAGAATCGTTCAGACCTCATATTGCAGTACTGACAAATTTGATTGCAAGCCATATTGATTACCATGGGACTTTTGAAGACTATGTGGCTGCGAAATGGATGATTCAACGTCAAATGACAGAAGAGGATTTCATTGTCTTGAACGTCAATCAAGCTGAAATCAAAGAATTGGCTCTACATACCAAAGCCAATGTTGTGCCATTTTCAACCTTGGAAGAGGTGGATGGTGCATATTTAGCTGATGGAAAATTGTACTTCAAGGGTGAATATGTCATGGACGCAGATCAGCTGGGTGTCCCAGGAGCTCATAATATCGAAAATGCCTTGGCTACCATTGCAGTTGCCAAGATTTTGGGAGTAACGAATCAGGCGATTCAAGAGAGTTTGTCTGCATTTGGTGGTGTGAAACACCGCCTACAGTTTGTTGGTAAAATAAACAATGTGTCATTCTATAACGATAGCAAGTCTACCAATATATTAGCGACTCAAAAAGCTCTTTCAGGATTTGATAATCAAAAGGTAGTATTGATTGCGGGCGGTTTGGATCGTGGCAATGAATTTGATGAATTAGTACCAGATCTTGTAGGCTTGAAGAAGATGGTTATCTTAGGTCAGTCAGCACCACGTGTGCAACGGGCTGCTGAAAAAGCTGGTGTTGACTATATCTCGGCTGATGAGATTGCGGATGCTACTCGTAAGGCCTTTAAAGTTGCTGAACCAGGGGATGTTGTCCTTTTGAGCCCTGCAAATGCAAGTTGGGATATGTATCCTAATTTTGAGGTACGTGGCGATGTATTCCTACAAACCTATGAGGAGTTAAGTAAATAAAATATGAAAAAAATTGTTTTTACAGGTGGAGGAACAGTTGGACACGTGACGCTCAATCTCCTTTTAATCCCTCGTTTCATCAAAGATGGTTGGGAAGTGCATTATATTGGGGATCGAAATGGGATTGAGTATGAGCAAATTAAAAATTCTGGCTTAGATGTCCAATTTCATTCCATCGCTACTGGGAAACTGCGTCGTTATTTCTCTTTCCAAAATGTGTTGGATGTATTCAAGGTTGGGTTTGGCATTCTTCAATCCATTGCGATTATTGCCAAAATTCGTCCTCAAGCCCTATTTTCAAAAGGTGGTTTTGTTTCTGTACCACCAGTAATCGCAGCAAACTTGTTAAGAGTACCGGTCTTTATTCACGAATCTGATTTGTCGATGGGACTAGCCAATAAAATTGCCTATAAGTTTGCGACGACAATGTATAGTACCTTTGAGCAACCATCAGAACTGGCAAAAGTAAAACACGTTGGGGCAGTGACCAAGGTCGGGCAGCATACAGACAAGGTTATCCCAATCCAATTACCTGAAATCCTAAGCCATTTTGACAAACAATTACCGACTTTATTATTTATTGGTGGTTCTGGTGGAGCTAAGGTATTTAATAATTTAATCAGCCAGCATGCTAAGATATTGACAGAAGGTTTCAATATTATTAACTTGACTGGCGATGCACGACTCAACCAACTGGATAAACATATCTATCGTGTAGATTATATTACGGAGCTTTATCAACCCTTGATGGATTTTGCGGATGTCGTGGTGACACGTGGTGGTTCCAATACCCTATTTGAATTGATTGCAATGAAAAAATTGCATCTCATCGTTCCACTCGGCCGTCAAGCAAGTCGTGGAGATCAGATTGAAAATGCTCTGTACGCGGAGAAAAAAGGTTACTCTCGACAAATTAGTGAGGAGCAATTTACAGTTGATACCTTGTTGTCTGAGGTGGAAGCTTTGCTAGAAAACAAAGACTTTTATATCCAAAATATGGAACAATCTACTGAAATACAGTCAGTTGATAGTTTTTATCGCTTGTTAATGGAAGATATAGGAAGGTAGATGAGGTATGGATGAAAAAGACCCGAAAGAGTTGGTAGAAAATAAGAATTCAGAGCCATCACTTGATTTAGAATCCTCTGTTCCGACAATGGATGCCTCAGATGATGAAAAAAGTGCCTTCTTTGAACAATGGAAATCACGGCATCAAGCTTATTTGGAGCAACAAAATCAGCAAGATGAAGAAGTTTTTGTTCCTGTAGATGAATCGGAAAAGAAAAAAGATGGCTTCCTAAAACGCTGGGAAAAAAACAAGAAAACGAATGAAACACCAACTGAAATAATGGATGATGCATTAGAACAAGAGCCGGTGGCTTTAAAGAAAAAGGATCCACTTCCTAGAATGGCCCTTTTAAAAGCAATCCCAGTTTTGCTGGGTAGTTTGGTTCTGTTTTTGCTCTCGCTGTATTTTATCACACCATTTAGTAAGGACAAGATCATCTCCGTACAAGGGAATGAGCGGTTAACTGCCCAAGAAGTGGAACAGCTCAGTTTGATTTCGAATCAGGATTATATTGTTACGATAGCATTGAATGCAAAAAATTATGCTGAGAACATCAAAAAAGCGAGTCCTGAGATTTCTGAAGCAACCATAGCCTATCGTTTTCCAAATGCCTTTACTATTCACGTTAAAGAGTATAAGTTGATAGGTTATCTGGAAGAAAACAGTCAATATTATCGGATTCTTTCCAGTGGAGAAATAGCTAGCGAAGCAATCCCAGCAGATCAACTTCCTGAAACCTATCTTTTAGTAAAATTGACAGATAAGGCATCAATCAAATCACTTGCGGAGCAACTGGCCAAGGTGGATGAAACAATTACTTCCAAGATTCAAGAAATCACTTTAACACCAAGCAAAGTTACAGCGGATTTATTGACTTTGACCATGACAGATGGCAATACGATTTTGGTTCCTTTAAGTGAAATTGATACCAAGTTGCCATACTATTCAAAAATTGTGTTGGATATTGTCGAACCGTCTGTCATAGATATGGAAGTAGGAATCTATCGATATGTCAAAACTAGTCAATAAAAATCTAGAAATTTTCTTAGAAAAAGCCATTCGAGACACTTTTTTTCTAGAAGATATGATATAATAAAAGATGACTAATTGCACTTTTTTTTGAAAATTGGAATTATGTTTGTTAAAGTTGAAAGTAAGAGAGGACGGATAGAATGGTAAAAAGCGGCTTTTTTACGGGTTTAGATATTGGTACAAGCTCCGTTAAAGTCTTGGTGGCTGAATATACAGATAATGAAATGAATGTGATCGGAGTTAGTAGCGTAAAAAGCGCTGGCGTTAAGGATGGCATTATTGTAAATATTGATGTAGCGGCAGGTGCGATAAAAAAAGCACTAGAACAAGCAGAAGAAAAATCAGGAATTCGTATTGATAGAGTAAATGTTGGTTTACCAGCAAATCTATTGCAAATTGAACCAACCCAAGGGATGATTCCTGTCACAACAGATTCTCAAGAAATTACAGATTTAGATGTTGAAAATGTAGTGAAGTCTGCTTTAACAAAGAGTATGACACCTGAGCGCGAAGTTATTTCCTTCATTCCAGAAGAGTTCGTTGTAGATGGTTTCCAAGGGATTAAAGATCCTCGTGGTATGATGGGGATTCGTTTGGAAATGCGTGGCATGCTTTATACTGGACCACGTACCATTCTTCATAACTTACGAAAAACAGTTGAACGTGCAGGTGTTCAGGTTGAGAACATTGTGATTTCACCACTTGCTCTTACACGCTCTGTTTTAAATGAAGGAGAACGTGAATTTGGTGCAACTGTGATTGACCTTGGTGGAGGTCAAACGACTGTAGCAGTTATGAGAAATCAAGAGTTGCACTATACGAATATTTACCAAGAAGGTGGAGACTACATCACTAAGGATATTTCTAAGGTATTGACAACGTCACAAAGTATTGCAGAAAACCTTAAATTCAACTACGGAATTGCATATCCGCAGAATGCAAGTGATAAGGAAAAATTCACTGTTGAGGTGATTGGAGAAAGCACACCTGTTGAAGTAACAGAACGTTATTTATCAGAAGTTATTTCAGCCCGTCTTCGTCAAATTTTTGACCGAGTAAGACAGGATTTGGAACGTACTCGTGCTCTTGATTTGCCAGGCGGTGTTGTCTTGGTTGGTGGCGGTGCCATTTTACCAGGTATCGCAGAATTGGCCCAAGAAGTATTGGGAGCTAATACAAAACTTTTTGTTCCAAATCAAATTGGTATCCGCAATCCTGCTTTTGCTAACGTGATTAGTTTTGTTGAATATGTTGGTGGTTTAGAAGAAGTTGAAAAGATTGCACAGCGCGCAGTAAATGGTGAAGCTGATTTGCGTCAAAAACCTATTGATTTTACTGTTTCTCGTCCTCGAGTTGTTCCAACTATTCAACCTGAGGTGACTATTCCTGTTGAGACCAACGAGGAAAATGAAAGATCTCTTCATGATTTTGAAGAAGAGCATGATGAAACACAATCATCGACAAGAAGCAATTTCACAGATCGTCTTCGTGGTTTGTTTGGTAGCATGTTTGAATAAGTATAGAAAAGGTGATAAAAACTATGGCATTTTCATTTGAAGCAGCAGCAAGTCATGGTGCTGTCATTAAAGTAATTGGTGTCGGCGGTGGTGGTGGTAACGCCATCAACCGTATGATTGAAGAAGGTGTGGCTGGTGTTGAATTTATCGCAGCCAACACAGACGTACAAGCATTGAGTAGCTCAAAGGCAGAAACAGTTATCCAATTGGGTCCTAAATTGACTCGTGGTTTGGGTGCTGGTGGTCAGCCTGAAGTTGGTCGCAAAGCAGCTGAAGAGAGTGAAGAAGCTTTGACCAATGTTCTTTCAGGAGCTGATATGGTCTTCATAACTGCTGGTATGGGCGGTGGATCAGGTACAGGGGCAGCTCCAGTGATTGCACGCATTGCAAAAAATTTGGGTGCTTTAACAGTTGCGGTTGTAACACGTCCATTTGGATTTGAAGGAAACAAGCGTGGCAACTTTGCGATTGAAGGAATTGAAGGTCTTCGTGAACAAGTAGATACACTCTTGATTATTTCAAACAACAACTTGCTTGAAATTGTTGATAAGAAAACTCCATTGTTGGAAGCCTTGAGTGAGGCTGACAACGTACTCCGTCAAGGTGTACAAGGGATTACCGATTTGATTACGAATCCTGGTTTGATCAACTTGGACTTCGCTGATGTGAAGACAGTGATGGAAAACAAAGGAAATGCTCTTATGGGTATTGGTATCGGTACGGGTGAAGATCGTGTTGTTGAAGCAGCTCGTAAAGCGATTTATTCACCACTTCTTGAAACAACAATTGATGGTGCTGAAGATGTCATTGTCAACGTAACTGGTGGTTACGATATGACGTTGACAGAAGCCGAAGAAGCTTCAGAGATTGTAAATCAAGCGGCTGGACAAGGTGTCAATATTTGGTTGGGAACATCAATCGATGAGTCAATGAAAGATGAAATCCGAGTAACTGTGGTTGCAACTGGTGTTCGTCAAGAACCAACAGAGCGTGCTAGCCGTTCACGTGTATCAGAGCATGTAGCACCTCGTCGCACTCAGCATTTTGATTTACCAACTAATCCTACGCCATCTGCTAGCCGTGGTGTGACTCAACCTGAGTCACCAAAAGCATCAGCATTTGGTGAATGGGATTTACGTCGTGAAAACTTAATCCGTTCTACAGAAGCAGAACCACAATCTGGTGTTTCCGTTGAAAAATTTACAATGGATGCGGATGAGGACGAATTAGATACACCGCCATTTTTCAGAAATCGTTAAAATGAATCTACAAAAAAATAGAGATGATGTGTTTGCTACTGTTGAACAAGCAGAGAAAAATGCAAATCGACCTAGTCAATCAGTGAATGTCATAGCTGTCACAAAATATGTTGACAGCTCTATTGTTAGAGAATTGATTAAAACAGGCATTCATCATATTGGTGAAAATCGTGTTGATAAATTTTTAGACAAGTATCATGCCTTATCTGATCAAGAATTGACTTGGCATCTGATTGGTACACTTCAAAGAAGAAAAGTGAAAGATGTGATCAATTATGTCGATTACTTTCATGCTTTGGATTCAGTCAAATTAGCTGAGGAAATCAATAAACGTGCAGAAAAACCGATTAAATGCTTCTTACAATTGAATATTTCAGGTGAGCAAAGTAAGCATGGCTTCTCTGTTGATGAATTAGAGGAGGTTATTCCTCAATTGATCCCTTTTGAGAAAGTGGAAGTTGTTGGTTTGATGACAATGGCACCTTTTGATGCTGATTCAGAAGAATTAAACAAAATTTTCTCAAAAATGAATGAGATACAGAAAACACTATCAGCGAGAAACATACCGCATATGCCATTTACTGAATTAAGTATGGGAATGAGCGGTGACTATGTACAGGCAATACAAAATGGGGCAACCTTTGTCCGTGTAGGCTCTGCATTTTTTACTGAATAGGGGATGAAGTAGGTATGGGAATTAAAGATACATTTAAAAATTTAGTTAACTATTTTGAAGTAGAAGATGCAAACGAGGTTGATGAACAGTACCAAGCAAATTCTACTGGTAATAAACGACCAGCAATGCATGCTGCTACAATAAAACCAATCAGCAGACCTGTTGAAAGACCAAGTCGTGGCGAATCACGAGGGGATGCAAACAGTGGATCAGAGTCGCGGTTGCAACGCTTACATGATCGTCAGCAAGAATTAATGTCTCATAGCGAACAAGGTAATTTGAAATCAACAATTGATATTAAGTTTCCAAAACGTTATGAAGATGCACCAGAAATGGTTAATCTCTTGTTGGATAATGCAAGTATTTTAATTGATTTTCAATACATGTCTGAACATCAGGCACGCCGTTGTTTGGATTATTTGGATGGGGCACGATCAGTTCTTTCTGGAAATTTAAAGAAAGTTTCAAATACAATGTGGCTGTTAACCCCTGTAAATGTAACGGTGCATATTGAGGAACTCCGTAACACAAATGTCGGTGCGAATCAAGATTCTCAATTTGATTTTGATATGAAGAGGTAAATTTTATGCAATTTTTCATTTTTCTTATTTTAAAAATTGTAGAAATTTATTCGTATCTTTTATTGGCATATGCATTATTGAGCTGGTTTCCCAATCTCTATGCGACTCCATTGGGGCGTTTGATTCAGTGGGCTGTGGCACCTATGTTAAAGCCCTTTAGACGGCTCAATCTACAGTTCATGGGCTTGGATTGGACAGTTATGGTTGCAATGATTGCACTCAACATTGGAACACGGATACTGATTCGCATCCTGCTTTTGCTAGCTTAATCATGAAAAATGATAAACAAATAATGCAACATTTTGCCAAGGAAGAAAGGGAATTCGTTGAGAAAATAATGGATATGTGTCAGCAAGTTGAAGATACATATTCCTATAGATTAACGCACTTTCTACATCCCCGACAAGATGATATTGTATCTAAAATTGCGCATTACTATCAATTACAAACTTTGTCAAGTCGTGACTTCTTGCCAACTGAACATTCGAGAGTCATTATTGCTCCAAGTTACTATGAAATAGATACTCAGGATTTTAGGCTAACAGCTCTTGATTTATCTTTTTCAAGAAAGTTTCATACTCTTTCTCATTCTCAAGTATTAGGAACTTTTCTAAATCAATTGGGGATTAAAAGAGAATACTTGGGTGATATCATTGTCAATGAAGAACAGCTTTTGGTGTTTTTAGATGAAAAGTTTGGACAGATTGCTCAACAGTCTATCACCAAAATTGCTCGTGTTCCTGTCAAGGTACGAGAAATTTCGTGGCTGTCAGTTCAATTATTGAACCAACAGGACTGGCGTTCAAAGGATGTTCTTGTTTCCAGTTTGAGACTGGATAAGTTGGTTGCGGTTGCTTTTAATCTTTCACGCTCTACTGCGAATAAGTTGATAGAAGCAGGGCATGTAAAGTTGGATTATCTCCAATCCGATCAACCAAGTCGGACAGTTGAAATTGGGCAATTGATTAGTGTGAGAAAATACGGTAGAATTCGATTAAATGAGTTTTTAGGTTTTTCTAAGCAAGGAAAGATAAAATTAAAGATAGACATAGTAAAAACTTAGGAGGAACTATGGTACTAACATCACTAGAATTAAAAGATAAAACCTTCGGAACAAAATTCCGAGGTTATGATGCAAATGAAGTTGATGACTTTTTAGATATTGTAACGCGTGATTATGAAGAGTTAATTCGTAAAAATCACGAACAAGAGCTGGAATTGAAGAGTTTGCGTGAGCGATTAGCTTATTTTGATGAAATGAAAGAATCGTTAAGCAAATCCGTTCTATTGGCTCAAGATACTGCTGAAAAAGTGAAAAAAGCTGCGGAGGAGCAAGCAGCAAATATCATTAAACAAGCAGATTATGATGCGGCAACCTTATTGCATGAAGCGAAAGATAAGGCAAATGAAATTCTTCGTATTTCGACTGATAGTGCTAAAAAAGTGGCGGTTGAAACAGAAGAGTTGAAAAATAAAACACGTGTGTTCCATCAGCGCTTGAAATCAACAATCGAAAGTCAGTTGTCATTGGTAAACTCACCTGAGTGGGAGGTTATTTTACGACCAACTGCATCTTACATCCAAACAAGCGATGAAGCCTTTAGAGAAGTATTGGTAAAAGTGCTTGATGAAAAAGCACCTGTGGAAGAGAATCACTTGGATTATACCTTACAACTTTCTGAAGAAGAAATTGCAGAATTGACACGTCAAGCAACAGCATTTGAAGAAAATGAAACAATTGCCTTGTCAATTGATGAAAAATAACTGAGAGCAAAGACACTATCAATAGAAATATTTTTAGCGAGTAGGAGACGGTGGAAGCCCTACAATCCCTTTCTTGCGATAATCCCTTTGCATGATTTTTCCTGAAAGAAGTAGGGAAAGACGTCGGTTCACGTTACGAATGCTTGAGGGATAGGGGAAACTCTATCTGAACTAAGGTGGTACCACGAACTTTCGTCCTTATTTGGCGGGAGTTTTTTTATTTTTTATGGTACGATTAGAACTGGTAAACAAAGATAATTTTGATCAGGTGCTAGATCTTGAAGTGGCACCTAAAGATCAGCGCAGAGTGGCGTCAGTTGAATATTCATTAGCTCAGGCATGGCTGTATCGAGATAGTGAAGACCTATTTCCATATGCTGTTAAATCTGGAAAGCTAACAGTGGGATTTCTCTTGTTGTCCTATCAGCCCATGGAAAACAGTTATTATATCTGGCGCTTGCTCATTGATCAAGAAGTATAAAATCAGGGCTTTGGCAAGGAGGTCATTCGGCAAGTGTTACAACGAGCTAGGGATGATCAGCAGTGCCATAAGGTTACCGTAAATCATGTGATCGGTAATCATAAAATGCGGTACATCTTAGAAAAATTTGGCTTTCAGCCAGTCGGTTTACATGGTCAAGAAATAAAAATGGAATTAATTGTTAAATAAAGGAGTTATGATGAAACTAAAAGAAACCCTCAATTTGGGTAAAACAGCCTTTCCTATGCGCGCAGGTTTGCCAACACGCGAACCTGAATGGCAAAAAGCTTGGGATGAAGCAAACTTGTATGCGCGACGTCAAGAACTGAATGAAGGAAAACCGTCCTTCCACCTACACGATGGTCCTCCCTACGCAAACGGAAATATCCACGTTGGGCATGCCTTAAATAAAGTTTCTAAAGATATCATTGTCCGTTCTAAATCGATGTCTGGTTTCCGAGCTCCTTACGTACCAGGTTGGGATACTCATGGTCTTCCAATTGAGCAAGTCTTGGCAAAACAAGGTGTTAAACGGAAAGAGATGGACTTGGTTGAATACCTTGAAATGTGTCGTGATTATGCCTTAAGTCAGGTAGATAAGCAACGTGATGACTTCAAGCGTCTGGGTATCTCTGCTGATTGGGAAAATCCATACATCACCTTGACGAAAGACTACGAAGCAGCTCAAATCCGTGTCTTCGGTGCTATGGCAGACAAGGGCTATATCTACCGCGGTGCTAAGCCTGTCTACTGGTCATGGTCATCTGAATCTGCCCTTGCTGAAGCAGAAATCGAATACCATGACATTGATTCAACATCCCTTTACTATGCTAACAAGGTCAAAGATGGCAAGGGGGTGCTGGATTCAGATAGCTATATCGTTGTTTGGACAACTACACCATTTACTGTTACAGCTTCACGTGGATTGACAATGGGTGCAGATATTGATTATGTACTTGTTCAGCCAGAAGGTTCTGACCGTAAGTATGTATTGGCAGAAGCCTTGGTTGATAGTTTGGCAGCCAAATTTGGTTGGGAATCCTTCGAAGTGATTTCAAAACACAAGGGTGCTGAGTTTGAATATATTGTCACAGAACACCCATGGGATACTGAAGTGGATGAATTGGTCATCTTGGGTGATCATGTAACGACAGATTCAGGTACTGGTATTGTCCATACGGCTCCTGGTTTTGGTGAAGATGACTATAATGTCGGAATCAAATACAATTTAGAGGTGGCCGTAACTGTAAACGAACGTGGCTTGATGATGGAAAATGCTGGTCCTGATTTTGAAGGGCAATTCTATGACAAGGTTGTTCCAACTGTAAAAGAAAAACTAGGAGACTTGCTTCTTGCTAGTGAAGTGATTAATCACTCTTATCCATTTGACTGGCGGACCAAGAAACCAATTATCTGGCGTGCAGTGCCACAGTGGTTTGCTTCTGTTTCTAAATTCCGTCAAGAAATTTTAGATCAAATCGAAGCAACAAACTTCATTCCAGGTTGGGGTAAAACACGTCTCTACAATATGATCCGTGACCGTGGTGACTGGGTCATCTCACGTCAGCGGGCTTGGGGTGTGCCACTTCCTATCTTCTATGCAGAAGATGGTACTGCAATCATGTCTAAGGAAGTGACGGACCACGTTGCTGCTCTCTTTGAAGAGCATGGTTCAATCATCTGGTGGAAATCAGAAGCTAAAGACCTTCTTCCAGCTGGATTTACTCATCCAGGTTCACCAAATGGCGAATTTACAAAAGAAACAGATATCATGGACGTATGGTTTGATTCTGGTTCATCTTGGAATGGTGTCATGAACGCTCGTGAAAACCTTGCCTATCCAGCAGACCTTTATCTTGAAGGATCTGACCAATACCGTGGCTGGTTTAACTCTTCCTTAATCACCTCTGTAGCAGTCAATGGTCATGCGCCATATAAAGCAGTATTATCACAAGGATTTGTCCTAGATGGTAAAGGCTTGAAGATGTCTAAATCCCTTGGTAATACGATTTTACCAAGTGATGTTGAAAAACAATTTGGTGCAGAAATTTTGCGTTTGTGGGTGACTTCAGTTGATACGTCAAATGATGTCCGTGTATCAATGGAAATTCTTGGACAAGTTTCTGAGACTTACAGGAAAATTCGTAACACCCTCCGCTTCTTGATTGCTAATACCTCTGATTTCAATCCAGCAAGCGATGCGGTAGCTTATGACGAGCTTCGTTCAGTTGACCAATACCTCTTGGTGAAATTCAACAAACTGGTAGCACAAATCCGTGATGCCTACGATAGCTATGATTTCATGACCATCTACAAGTCTGTGGTAAACTTTGTCACGCTTGACTTGTCAGCCTTCTACTTGGATTTTGCTAAGGACGTGGTCTACATTGATGGTGCGAAATCTTTGTCTCGCCGTCAGATGCAAACTGTTTTCTATGACATCTTGGTGAAAATTACCAAGCTCTTGACCCCAATCTTGCCACATACCGCAGAAGAAATCTGGTCATATTTGGAACACGAACCAGAAGAATTTGTACAATTGGCGGAAATGCCAGAGGTGGAAACCTTTGCGAATGATGCGCAGTTGTTGGCTGACTGGGAGAAGGTTATGGTCTTCCGTACTCAGGCACAAAAAGCCTTGGAAGAAGCGCGTAATGCAAAAGTGATTGGTAAGTCACTTGAAGCGCATTTGACAGCCTATGTCTCAGCTGAAACCAAGTCATTCTTGGAAGGCTTAAATGCTGACCTTGCTCAACTTTTGATTGTATCTGATTTGACAGTTACCTCCGAAGTTGCTCCTGCATCAGCGGTAGAAGTTGATGATCTTGCCTTTACTATTGCTCGTGCAACTGGTGAAGTTTGTGATCGTTGCCGTCGCATTGATACTAGTGTTGTAGAGCGTAGCTATGGTGCAACAATCTGTGACCACTGTGCAAGCGTAGTAGAAGAAAACTTTGCGGAAGCAGTAGCTCAAGGTTTTGAAGCATAAGTATAAAAGTCTATCTATTTTTGGATAGGCTTTTTTTCAAAAAAAAAGAAGCCTTGAGCTTCTTAATCTTCAGTAATAATAGGGATTGACATTTCAATTAGGCGGTCAGTATGAATCGTTTGAATGGCAGACTTATCTATTATCCGTTCATCAACTTTCCGACGTAGAAAATAATCGAGAATTTTGTTGACTTCTGCTGGTTGGATGGCACGGTATTTATTACTAATAAGGAGCTCGTAATGTCGTGGAGCTTGTGTAAAAAGGACATCGGTGTTTCCTGCAGAATAGGTTTCTACTAGGAAGGCATCGGTATTGGCTAGTTGATTTTGCACTAATTGAGAATGACTATTCGTCGTATTGATAATCTTCATGCGAAACTTCCTCCGTCTCTTTGGCTACATTATAGCACTCTTGGGTTTATTTATCCAGTCTTTTTTGAGCTAATTCTAGCTTTTGCCATTGTTCAATTCCCCATTTGTGGCTACTACGTTTCAGTTTGTTAATAGCCTCTTCAATAGGAAACCAAGCAATATGATTAAAGTCTTCTAATGGTGCCCCAACTTGTTTGTAACTGGTAACTTGATAGATATAAGCTGGGTTGTAAAAATGAGTATCACGATGGCTGGAATAAAAATACTCATCGGCTTGACCAAAATATTGTCCAATTTCAGCGGTAAAGCCTAATTCTTCAATTAATTCTCTTTCTAGGGCTGATAGGTGATTTTCCTCTTCCTCAATCTCTCCACCTGGGAGGAACCAGGCTCCATTAGGAGCTTGAACCAATACAATTTTCTCTAATTTCTCATCAGGAATAACAGCATAGACTCCATAACGATTGGTGTAGTGTACACCATTCTTTTTTTCACCGAAAATTGCATTTGACATGGTATTCTCCTTTTAATAGGGGCTTTTTATTATTATACCATTTTAACCTAAATTTTTCTTTAAGTATTTGTTGGAATTTTTTGAATTTTATGGATTGGAGATAAAAAGAGCGGGACAACCTATCCGGATGCCTCCGCTAGCATGTTTTATTTTTCTTTTAGCGTTTGAGCTTTGATTTGGATGGTGCCATTATTGGTCATGACACCTCGTAAATCTTTCTCATTAGGATTCTCTAAATAGAAATCGGTAATGGCATCTTCAATTTGGTCTTGAATGGTCCTGCGAAGGGGACGTGCACCCATTTTAGGATCGTAACCAAGATCAACTAATTTTTCCTTTACTTTATCGGTCACTTGTAGTCGAATACCGTTTGTAGATAAGCGACGGTTGACGTCTTCCAGCATGAGACTGACAATTTGGAGCAGATTTTCTTTTGTAAGTGGTTGGAATTCAATAATTCCATCGAAGCGGTTCATGAATTCGGGAGTGAAGAAATTACCGAGTTGGTCAAGAACAGATTGTGTACGACCTTCCATAGCGGCTCCAAATCCCACGCTGGCCTCAACATTACCTGTACCAGCATTTGAAGTCATAATGATAATGGTATCTTTGAAGCTTACTGTTCGCCCTTGTCCATCTGTCAGTCGACCGTCATCAAGAACTTGTAGGAACATGTGCATCACATCTGGATGCGCCTTTTCAACTTCATCAAGGAGAATGAGTGAGTATGGATTGCGACGGACTTTTTCTGTTAGTTGGCCAGCTTCTTCATACCCCACATATCCAGGAGGGGCACCGACTAGTTTTGCAACTGCGTGTTTTTCCATATATTCAGACATATCAAATCGAATCATGCTGTCCGCTGAACCGAAGAGCTCAATGGCTAATTGTTTTGATAATTCTGTTTTACCGACGCCAGTAGGTCCTACGAATAAGAAGGAACCAATTGGACGATTTGGTGCTCCAAGTCCTACACGATTGCGACGGATTGCTTTTGCAATCTTATCAACAGCATCGTCTTGTCCAATGACATGCGCTTTGAGATCACTTGCCAAATGTATCAATTGAGACTGTTCTTTTTCTTTCAGCTCGCCAACGGGGATATTTGTTTTTTGTTCAATGATGGCTTCAATTTCTTTTTCGGTAATGAGAGGAATATCCTCCTCACTAATCGTTGCCTTTTGCATTTCTTTATATTTAGCAATTTGGTCACGATAATAGGCAGCTTTTTCGTAATCTTCATCACGAGTTGCTTGTTCTTTACGATTTTCGGCATCAATTATCCGTTGGTCAATTTCTTTAGGATCCACGAAGTTCAAGGTTAAGTTCATTTTTGACCCAGCTTCGTCTAGCAAATCAATCGCTTTGTCAGGTAAGAATCGGTCTTGAATATAGCGGTTGGATAATACGGCCGCAGCTTCAATTGCCTCAGGGGAATATTTTACATGGTGGTAGTCTTGGTATTTATTCTGAATACCTTTTAAGATAGTGATTGTTTCTTCAACGCTTGGTTCGTCAACTTTTACAGGTTGCATCCGACGTTCAAGAGCTGCATCTTTTTCAATAATGCGGTATTCATTTAAAGTAGTAGCACCAACCAGTTGCATTTCACCACGAGCGAGGGCGGGTTTTAGAATATTGCCCGCATCCATGTTCCCATCTCCTGCAGAACCAGCTCCGACAATCTCATGAATTTCATCAATGAAGAGAATAACTTCACGTCGGTTCCGAATTTCTTCCATGAGTTTTTGCATGCGTTCTTCAAATTGACCTCGGATTCCTGTTCCTTGAACAAGGCTGACAACGTCTAATCGAATGACTTCTTTGTTTTGAAGTTTATGTGGAACGTCCCCGTCTACAATTTTTTGTGCTAGTCCTTCAACGACTGCAGTTTTACCAACACCGGGTTCACCGATAAGAACGGGGTTGTTTTTGGTGCGACGGTTCAAAATTTCAATCACCCGAGTGATTTCTTGATCGCGTCCAATAACGGGGTCAATATCTCCACGTCGTGCAATCTCAGTAACATTAATCCCAAATTCTTCCAGCAATCCATTTGGTTGCGGGACTGTTTGGGTTCGACCAGCATTTGGTTGATTGAATCGATCACCACCGTTGCCACCGCCAGATTGAGTAGGAGGTGTTTGATCTCGATTCTTACCAGCTGGGGTATTACCAGGGTAACCACCTAAATGATTGAAAAATTCACTAAAGGGATCCATATTGTTTGGATTAGTTAAGTCCCCTAAGCCACGTAAAACAGCATTATTTGGATCTGTTTTCATAATTTGATAACAATTATGGCAAAGGTCAACTTTTTGTTGTTTGCCATTCATATTTGCATAGAGATGAATGGTAGCATCATTTATTTTACAGTTTGTACAGAGCATTCAATTACCTCTTTTCTAATAGTAACATTACAAAAACCTGTGAAAATTAATCTCATATTTTCCTAATTGAATGTTAGAATATTGTGTATAGATTGAATCACATACAATTATGCAATCAGATGAATTTCCACGAAGTAAGGTCTTTATTGAATAGTCAATAAAGGTCAGTTCTATTTTAATTATATCAAGTTTTGGAGAAAATGCAAGAAACTGATATGCATTCTAGTATTTCTTTTTACTAAAAATTGGGGGAAGAAAATTACGTAAAAATAAGACTTTTTCACAAAATTATGGTAGAATATTTCTATATTAAGAAGAGGAGAATGAATATGGAATCACATTTGGTGAGAATTATCAATCGTCTTGAAGCCATGGCCAGTGATGGTGGTACCATGAAACGTAATTTTGAACGTGATGGTGTTGTCGTTGCAGAAGTTGCCTACAGCTATGACGAAGAAAATGGTTCAGTATTTACCCTACGTGATGTTGCTGCTCGTGAGACGTATACGTTTGACAGCATTGACTTAATTGCAATGGAAATTTACGAATTGTTGTACTAAATACAGGATAGTTAAAAGCGCCACCGGTGCTTTTTCTTTTGTGAATAATTAATCTAGGCAGTTGCATATTTATTCGAAAATGATATAATTGTAGTATACGTCTTTTGAGGAGTGGAGATATGAATTTTTCTTTTTTGCCTGATTATTGGGCTTATTTTAATTATGGTGTATTAGTTACCCTTATTATCGCTGTATTTGTTGTTGTCTTTGGTAGTATTTTGGGTGTTTTATTGGCTTTTGCACAACGGAGTAAATATAAATTACTTGTCTGGTTTGCTAATATTTATGTGTGGATTTTCCGTGGGACTCCTATGGTTGTACAGATTATGATTGGTTTTACCATGACTCATTTAGTTGCTCCAACTTTTCAGTTAGGTATTTTATCAGTCGATTTGTCTCGCCTGATTCCAGGGATAGTTATTCTATCGATGAACTCAGGGGCTTATGTATCCGAAACAGTACGTGCGGGGATTAATGCTGTTCCGAAGGGACAATTGGAAGCAGCCTACTCACTTGGTATCCGTCCTCATCAAGCTATGCGCTATGTCATCATGCCTCAAGCTATCAAGAATATCCTACCTGCCTTGGGGAATGAATTTGTAACAATTGTAAAAGATAGTTCCCTTTTATCAACAATCGGCGTTGTTGAATTGTGGAATGGAGCGACTACGGTCTCTGCGTCAACTTACATTACAACGGAGCCTTTGTTATTTGCAGCCTTCTATTATTTGATTGTGACAAGTGTGTTAACGTTGGGCATCCAATACTTTGAGAAAAAATTGAATAAGGGGGGACATTGATATGGCAGAGGTTATTATTTCTATTAAGGGTTTGCACAAATACTTCGGAGATAATGAAGTGTTAAAGGGTATTGATTTGGACATCCAACAGGGAGAAGTTGTTGTAATTATCGGTCCATCAGGTTCTGGGAAATCAACATTTCTACGGACAATGAACCTTTTAGAGGTGCCTACTAAGGGAAATGTTACATTTGAAGGTGTCGATATCACTGATAAGTCAAATGATATCTTTAAGATGCGTGAAAAAATGGGGATGGTATTTCAACAATTTAATCTCTTCCCTAATATGACAGTCTTGGAAAATATTACCTTATCACCAATTAAGACAAAGGGAATGAAGAAGGCAGATGCTGAGAAGAAAGCCATGGACCTACTGGCTAAGGTTGGGCTACCAGAGAAGGCGACTGCTTATCCACAGAGTTTATCAGGTGGGCAACAGCAACGTATTGCAATTGCTCGCGGATTGGCAATGGATCCAGATGTTTTGCTTTTTGATGAGCCTACGTCTGCCTTGGACCCTGAGATGGTCGGTGAGGTCTTATCGGTTATGCAGGATTTGGCTAAATCGGGCATGACCATGGTGATTGTAACCCACGAAATGGGTTTTGCAAGAGAAGTTGCTGATCGGGTCATCTTTATGGATGGAGGAGTAATCGTTGAAGATGGAACTCCTGAAGATGTGTTCGAACACACGAGAGAAGAACGGACGAAAGATTTCTTATCGAAAATCCTATAACGATAGATACAACAGGATAACTCCGAAAACGTTCGGAGTTTTTCTATATGTTGGATTTTCAAGGAATCGTCCATAGTCAGACGAATGGTTTTACGATATAATAGAAAAAAACTAGAGGAGATATTGAAATGACAGTCATTGATGGTAAGGCATTAGCAGCAAAAATGCAAGCAGCTTTAGCAGAGAAAACAGCTCAATTGAAGGCAGAAAAAGGATTGATTCCGGGACTTGTAGTGATTTTAGTGGGTGAAAATCCAGCAAGTCAGGTCTATGTCCGGAATAAAGAACGTTCAGCCTTAGCAGCAGGGTTTAAGAGCGAAGTAGTACGAGTACCAGATACGATTTCTGAAAAGGAGCTCTTGGCATTAATCGAACGCTATAATCAAGATTCTGAATGGCATGGTATTTTAGTCCAGTTGCCTTTACCTGTCCATATCAGTGAGGAAAAGGTTTTATTGGCAATTGATCCAGATAAGGATGTAGATGGTTTCCATCCGACTAATATGGGGAAATTCTGGTCAGGACATCCAGTTATGATTCCTTCAACACCAGCAGGGATTATGGAGATGTTCAAAGAATATCAGATCGAGCTAGAAGGAAAAACGGCTGTGGTTATCGGTCGTTCAAACATTGTTGGAAAGCCGATGGCGCAGTTACTTTTAGATGCAAATGCGACTGTCACGATTGCTCATTCTCGGACAAAAAATCTGCCAGAATTAGCTAGACAAGCTGATATTCTTGTCGTTGCCATTGGGCGTGGACATTTTGTTACCAAGGAATTTGTCAAACCAGGGGCAGTGGTGATTGATGTTGGTATGAACCGAGATGCAAATGGCAAGCTGATTGGTGATGTCCAGTATGATGAGGTAGCAGAAGTTGCAAGCTACATCACACCAGTCCCAGGAGGAGTTGGTCCAATGACCATTACCATGCTGATGGAACAGACATATGAAGCTTGCGTCAGAAGTGAAAAGTACTAGTTTCAACTTTTATGGATGAGATAAAAACAAACGAATAAATCAAAAATCCCCAATCATGCACAGATGATTGAGGATTTTTATTAGGGATTTTCTACTGAAAATGTATCTGCATGGGCAAGATCACCATAGGTGTACCCAAGGTTAAACCATTTTTTTCGTTGTTCGGAGGTTCCATGGGTGAAACTGTCTGGAACGGTGCGGCCATAGGCTTCTTGCTGTAGGGTATCATCGCCGACAGCATGAGCTGCATTCATGGCTTCGTCGATGTCCCCAGCATCTAGTATACCTTGACCATCTACATATTTAGCCCAAGCCCCAGCATAGTAATCAGCCTGCAGTTCGAGACGAACATTCAGGGCATTTCCTTCTTCATCTGATAATTGTGCTCGTTTTTGATGGTATGCCCCAAGAACTTCCAATTCATTTTGGACATGGTGTCCAACTTCGTGGGCAATGACATAGGCCATCGCGAAGTCACCAGACGCCTTGTATTTGCTAGATAATTCTTGGTAAAATGATGTATCGATATAAATTTTACGGTCAGCTGAGCAGTAAAATGGACCAGCTTGAGCAGATCCGATACCGCAGCCCGTTTGGGTCTGATCGGTATAGAAAACCATGGTAGGTGCTGAGTAGGTTAAATCATTGGCTTCAAATTCTTGGGTCCAAAAATCTTCTGTTGAGCCTAACACCTTACTCATAAATTCAGCATCGGCATCAGACACATTTGTACCTGTGGTGGTGACTTGACTGGACTGATAAGAATTCGTTCCAGTAGAAGGAGAGAGCAATCCACCTAAATTAGACATTCCACCGAATGCTAATAGTAGGATGAGGACTAGCAATTTTCCTTTCCACCCGAGACGTGAAAACAATAAGCCTAATAAGACGTTTCCTCCCGATGAACCTGACGAATAGGACGAGCCAGAACTAGATTGGCCTCGTCGGTCCTCAATATTGGAACTTTTTCGTAAATTATCTAATTTCATATATCCTCCCCAGAAACTCTCCATATCATTTCTTCTAATCTTTCATAAACTATTATATAGTAAAATACCGAAAATAACACGTGAAAGCGTTTGGAATTTGTGGGTTAGGTTCTGTATAATAGTGCGAAATTTGGTATAATAGTACGATACTGACAGAAGGAGTGGGCATGGTTGAATATTTATCGGTTAGTCATCTAACGAAGTATTTGAAATTAAAATTTGACCGAGATCCGTACTTGGAGAGGGTCTACTTGACAGGTCAGGTATCTAACTTCCGCAAACGACCTTCCCATCAATATTTTTCGCTCAAGGATGATAAGGCGGTCATTCAGGCGACGATGTGGGCGGGTGTTTATAAACAGTTGGGCTTTGAACTTGAAGAGGGAATGAAAATCAACGCTGTCGGACGTGTCCAGCTTTATGAACCGAGTGGTTCTTATTCCATTGTCATTGAGAAAGCTGAGCCAGATGGTGTTGGTGCTTTAGCAATAAAGTTTGAACAGCTGAAACAAGCTCTGACACAGGAAGGATTGTTCAAGCAAGAGTTTAAGCAGGAGTTGCCTCGGTTTACCAAGAAAATTGGGGTCATTACTAGTCCGAGCGGAGCTGTTATTCAGGATATTATTACGACAGTCAGCAGGCGATTTCCTGGAGTGGAAATCATTCTCTATCCTACAAAGGTTCAAGGAGATGGTGCTGCTCAGGAGGTTGTTGCCAATATACAAAGAGCCAATGAACGGGATGACTTGGATGTTCTGATTGTTGGTCGTGGTGGTGGCTCAATTGAGGACCTCTGGGCATTCAATGAGGAAGTAGTCGTTCGGGCAATTTTTGAATCCCGTATTCCTATTATTTCTAGTGTCGGTCATGAAACCGATACAACCTTGGCAGATTTTGTAGCAGACCGCAGAGCAGCCACCCCGACAGCTGCAGCAGAATTGGCAACACCTGTGACTAAGGCAGACTTACTGGGCTATCTCAATCAGCAGGAAAATAGAGCCTATCAGGCCATGGGAAATCGATTGAAATTCTTAAGAGGTCAGCTTGAAAAAATTAGCCAGTCAGTCATGTTTCGTCAGCCTGAACGCTTGTATGATGGTTATTTACAAAAATTAGACCGCTTGACCAATCAATTGCAAATGCGTATGAAAGAAGTATATAGCCAGCAGAAACAGGCTAGTCTCTTGCTAAATCAGCGGCTATTAGGGATGCAACTTGGTCGTAAAGTAGAGAGCTTCAAAGAGAGAATCATCCAGCAGGAACGACTCTTGAAAAACAATATGACGAACATCTATAACCATAAACTGGCTAAGGCGGATAAATTGATTGAGGCCTTGACCATGCTGGATACTAGCCGTATTGTGGCTCGAGGCTATGCGATGGTTTTACAAGATGGGCGAGTCATAGATAGTGTAGAAAACGTACAAATGGGCGAGAATCTAACCATTCAAATGAAGAATGGTCAACTTGATGTGGAGGTAAAGCATGTCCAAACAGACGAAAACATTTGAAGAAAATTTAGCTGAATTAGAAGGAATCGTAACCAAATTGGAACGAGGAGATGTGGCTTTGGAAGAAGCGCTGGCTGAGTTTCAAAAAGGGATGGTCCTATCGAAAGAGCT
The DNA here is from genome assembly GCF_049893425.1 of Streptococcus sp. VTCC 12886. Classification (NCBI taxonomy): domain Bacteria; kingdom Bacillati; phylum Bacillota; class Bacilli; order Lactobacillales; family Streptococcaceae; genus Streptococcus; species Streptococcus sp. VTCC 12886. The sequence goes on from NZ_JBMVJB010000009.1 coordinate 22,071, forward strand.
ACAAAAGACGTTAGCAGAAGCTGAAAAGACCTTGGTTAAGGTCATGCAGGCGGATGGTAGTGAAGCGGAGCTTGGTTAATGGTAGCTAACAAATTGCATATCCTAGAGGAAACCATGGCTGACTTTTACCAGCCTCAAGTGGCTGAACGACTCAACCAATCGGTCCTTTACTCGCTACAAGCTGGTGGCAAACGGATTCGCCCCCTACTCTTGTTGACTGTATTGGAGTCTTTTGGGATAGAGTTGCAGCCTGCTCATTATCAAGTGGCAGCATGCGTAGAGTTGATTCATACTGGGAGTTTAATTCATGATGACTTGCCTGCTATGGACGATGATGATTTCCGTCGTGGACGTTTGACCAATCACAAGGCTTATGATGAAGCAACTGCAATTTTAGCTGGTGATAGTCTCTTTTTAGATCCTTTTGGATTTTTGGCTCAAGTTCATTTACCTGCTGAGACAATCGTTGCTCTCGTGAGAGAGCTTTCTCAGGCATCTGGGACCTTTGGAATGGTTGCTGGCCAAGTGTTGGATATGGCTGGTGAAGGCCAGTCTCTGTCCTTGGAGCAATTACAAACCATTCATGCCAATAAAACTGGGAAATTATTGACATTTCCTTTTGTAGCAGCTGGTTTGATTGCTGGTCAGACAGATACGGTTATCCACCATTTGCAAAATGCTGGTCAGCTTGTCGGTCTAGCCTTTCAAGTCCGGGATGATATTTTGGATGTGACAGCCACTTTTGAGGAAATCGGAAAAACACCCCAAAAAGATTTATTGGCTGAGAAATCTACCTACCCTGCCCTAATGGGCTTAGAAGCCTCAAAAGTTTTTCTAGAGGACACTCTGAATCAAGCAATCAGCGAGCTAGATCAAGTGGCTAAACTAGTCCCATTTTCAACAAAAGAAATCAAAGAAATCATAGAAAGTTTACGAATTAATGGCTAAGGAAAGAGTAGATGTATTAGCTTATAAACAGGGGCTTTTCGAGACGAGAGAGCAGGCCAAACGTGGTGTTATGGCTGGATTGGTCGTATCTGTCATCAATGGTGAACGTTACGATAAACCCGGTGAGAAGATTGATGAGGGAATCGAACTTAAACTAAAGGGGGAAAAACTCAAATATGTCAGCCGAGGTGGTCTCAAATTGGAGAAAGCCTTGCAGGTTTTCCAATTATCGGTTGAGGGGCAAACAACAATTGATATTGGGGCATCAACAGGTGGATTTACGGATGTTATGTTGCAGGCTGGTGCTAAGCAGGTTTATGCAGTAGATGTCGGTACCAATCAACTCGCTTGGAAATTGCGTCAGGATGAGCGCGTGATTAGTATGGAACAGTACAATTTCCGCTATGCTGAGTTGGGAGATTTCGAACTTGGTCAACCAAGTTTTGCATCCATTGACGTCAGCTTTATTTCACTGAGTCTGATTTTGCCAGCACTCCATCGTATATTAGTGGATGGTGGTCAGGTTGTAGCCTTGGTCAAACCACAATTTGAGGCAGGACGTGAGCAGATTGGGAAAAATGGCATTGTCAAGGATAAATCCGTTCACTTGAAAGTATTGGAAGATGTTACAGCAATGGCTGTCGAAAATGGCTATTCAGTGAAGGCACTTAGTTTCTCTCCAGTTCAAGGAGGTCATGGGAATATTGAATTCCTGGCTCACCTAGAGAAATCCATTCAACCAAGTACGATTGCCAAAGAGGAATTAACAAAAGTAGTTTATCAAGCACACGAGGAATTTAAAAAGGATGAATAAACGAGAACGATTAGAAGTCATTAAAGATTTGGTAGTTCGATTTCCGATTGATACACAGGAAGAAATTGTTGACCGACTTAAAGCTATGGGTGTTCATGCCACACAGGCAACGGTCTCTCGTGATATTAAGGAATTGGGCATTATTAAGGTACCTGCTAAGGATAAGGGCTATATTTACGGCTTATCAAAGGGTAGTGGGCAAAAGAATAAGACATCAAACCTATTAAAGTATGATTCCATGGGGCAGATGCTAAATTTGGTCTTGGTTCCTGGCAGTACTGCAGTTTTCAAGCGCCAAATTTTGGAGCAGTTCGAAGAATATATTTTTAGTGTCATTGCAGATGATGATAGCATTTTAATCATTCTAAAGGACAGTGATAAGATGCCTCAAATAGTTCAATCCATTAGAAGTTGGTAGACCATGTTACTAGAGGTTTCGATAAAAAATTTCGCGATTATTGAGCATGTTTCATTAAATTTTGAAACAGGGATGACCATCTTGTCTGGTGAAACTGGTGCTGGGAAGTCCATTATTATTGATGCGATGAATTTGATGCTGGGTGCGCGTGCAACGACAGATGTGATTCGACATGGAGCTCCGAAAGCTGAAATTGAAGGGTCTTTTTCGTTTGAAAATAGCAGAGCAGTGAAGCAGATTTTGACTGACCAAGGGATTGAGGTGGCAGATGAGTTGATTATTCGCCGCGAAATCCTTCAAAATGGGCGTTCCGTTAGCCGTGTAAATGGGCAAATGGTAAACCTATCTGTTTTGAAGCAAATTGGCCAACATTTAGTAGATATCCATGGTCAGCATGACCAAGAAGAACTCATGAAAGCCCAATACCATATTCAACTGCTGGATAGTTTCGGGGATGATGAGTTTTGGAACTTAAAAGAAGACTATCAAACACAATTTGAAGCCTATCGTCAACTGAGAAAGAGAGTTGCTGAGAAGCGTAAGAACGAGGAAGAGCATAAGGCTCGGATTGAAATGCTGGAGTACCAAATTGCCGAAATCGAGGCAGCTAATTTAGCGGTGGGTGAAGATAGACAACTTCAACAGGAGCGGGATAAGCTATTGAACCACAAACAGATTGCGGATACCTTGGCTAATTCCTATGCTCTTTTGGATAATGAAGAATTTTCTAGCTTAAATAATCTACGTTCGGCTATGAGCGATTTACAAAGTTTGGAAGAATTTGACCCGGAATATAAATTGCTCTCTACAAGTTTGACGGAAGCCTATTATGTTGTGGAAGATGTGGCAAAACGGTTAAGTGATATTGTTGATGCTTTGGATTTTGATGGCAATCGACTCCTACAACTGGAGAGCCGTCTGGACTTGCTCAACACGATTACAAAAAAATATGGTGGAACAGTTGATGATGTTTTAGCCTATTTTGAAAAAATCACAGAAGAATACAATCTCTTGACGGGAAATACTGTTTCTGATGAAGATCTTGAAAATCACGTCAAGTTATTGGAAAAAGATGTGATTTCCTTGGCCAACCAATTAAGTTCAGCCAGACATGTTTTGGCTCAACAATTAGAGTATGTTATTCGTCAAGAGTTGCAGGACCTTTATATGGATAAAGCACAATTTCAGGTTCGCTTTACGAAAGGGAAGTTTAATAGCGAAGGAAATGAAGCTGTAGAATTTTATATTTCTACAAACCCCGGTGAAGATTTTAAACCCCTGGTTAGAGTGGCATCAGGTGGTGAGCTGTCTCGATTGATGTTGGCTATCAAATCAGCCTTTGCTCGAAAAGAAGGCAAAACCTCCATTATTTTTGATGAGGTTGATACAGGTGTATCAGGTCGTGTGGCACAGGCTATTGCCCAAAAAATCCATAAAATTGGACAATTTGGCCAAGTGTTGGCTATTTCACATTTACCACAAGTCATTGCTATTGCTGATTACCAATTCTACATTGAAAAAGTATCGGATGACCATTCTACGGTCTCAAGGGTTCGTTTGCTCAGTCCTGAAGAACGAATTGAAGAAATTGCGAAGATGTTGGCAGGAGATAGGGTAACTGATGCTGCGAGAGAGCAAGCTAAGCAACTACTAAATAAGTAATGGATGGAAAAAATATATTCGAATGTATTAGCTTTTAGAGCAATTCAAATGACTATATTTTTATTTATGTTTTCATTAGTATAATAGGGGCTGGATGGGATTTCCAGTCTCTTTTTTGGAGAAGGAAGTTATGGATCAGGCACAAATTGTACAAAACGTCGCAAAATATGTTGAAGAAAAAATGATAGGAGAAGGTAGTGGTCATGATTGGTGGCACATTGTCCGAGTTCGAAATATGGCTGAGCGAATAGCAGAAGCGGAAGGTGGAAATCTATTTATCTGTCAGATAGCGGCCTTGGTTCATGACTTAGCTGATGATAAATTAGTTGATGATGAGAAACAAGAATTGGAAAACATTCGTCAGCTACTATCTCATCAAGGTTGTTCCGAGTCTGATATTGAAGCGATTATGGATATTATTCAAAATATGTCCTTTAAAGGTGGGCAAGCTCATCAGAGGCCCCTTAGTTTAGAAGGTAAGATTGTACAAGATGCTGACCGCTTGGATGCGATAGGTGCAATAGGAATTGCTCGGACAATGGCTTACTCTGGCAATAAAAATCGGGTGATTCATATTCCAAATTTAAAGGTGCGTGAGGATATGACGGTAGAAGAATATCGTTCCACTAATGGCTCTGCTATTACCCATTTTTATGAAAAACTACTGAAGTTAAAAGACTTGATGAATACTGAAACAGGGAAAAACCTAGCTCAAGGCCGCCATGATTTTCTGGAACTGTATTTGCAACAATTTTATCAGGAGTGGGATGGAAAACGTTAACTCGTTGATAGATTGAGAATGATATTTTGGCATTATAAAATACAAAAAGATGAATAAAAACGCTTTACAAAGATATAAAAATGTAATAAAATATATGCAAAAGATACTTGAGTCAATTTTTATCTAAAACGACATGGAGTTTCATTAGAGGAATCTCAACAAAATGGAGTTTCTTCCTCTTGAAACTGAGTGTGCAAAAGGCAATTATGCCATTAAAATAAAACAGATAGAAGGTGAGCTGGATGAAACGATTGGAACTTTTCTGTGTACTTTTGTTCGGTATTAGTTTGTTTTTACCATTTTCTAGTGCTTTAGATCTAGCGAATTATTCAGTTGTCCAAATAAATGGTTGGAAGTTTTTTGGCCAATATCCAATTGTGACAATTCTTGCAGTCATCCTATTTTTGCTTCTAACCTTTCAGCTTATCCATTCAAAAATAATCAATTCTTTGTTGACTCTCTTTCTTGGAATTCTTGTTATATATCTTTACAGTATTCCTTTGGGAGAGATTGCTCAGTTGTCAAAAGAGTTGTTACAACAATTGCCAGTTGGTTATTATGCAAGTGCTTTGTTGGTATTTGTGATGGGATCATTAACGATTCATAAAACATTTTTCCGCTAGATATCTTGTGATTTTTCATGATATGATGACTAAAAACACTCTTTATTCGAGTATTTAGTCGTCATTTTCGTTTCTCCTAGTTCATTTTTAATACAATATTTGATATAATAGAAACAGTAATTTGATGAGAAATGTAGGAAAAGATTATGTCAACAGTCAAGATTGTAACGGATTCGAGCACCACTATTGAACCGCAACTGGTGGAAGAATTAGGGATTACGGTAGTGCCATTATCTGTCTTGATAGACGGAGTTTTGTACTCAGATAGCGATTTGAAAGAAGGCGAATTTCTAAACTTGATGAGAAATTCAAAAAATTTGCCCAAGACCAGTCAGCCACCGGTTGGTTTATTTGCAGAGACATTTTCAGACTTGGCAAAAGATGGTAGTCAGATTATTGCAATTGTTTTGTCACATGCATTATCCGGTACTGTTGAAGCAGCTCGTCAAGGAGGAGTCCTTTCGGGAGTAGATGTGACAGTTGTCGACTCAACGTTTACTGACCAAGCCGCTAAGTTCCAAGTTGTTGAAGCAGCTCGTCTTGCAAAAGAGGGAGCCAGTAAAGAAGAGATTCTTGCAGCTATTGAAAGAGTGCGGACAAAAACGGAGCTCTATATTGGTGTCTCCACTCTTGAAAACTTGGTAAAAGGTGGTAGAATTGGTCGTGTTACAGGACTAATCAGTTCATTACTTAATATTCGTGTGATTATGGAAATGAAAAACCATCAGCTAGAGCCAGTTGTTAAGGGACGTGGAGCAAAAACGTTTAAAAAATGGCTCGATGAGTTTATCAATAAGATTGCGGATAAGAAAATTGCTGAAATTGGTATTTCCTATGCAGGTGGCCCAGAGTTTGCTAATGAAATGAAAGAAAAATTACAGCCCTATGTTCAAGCTCCCATTTCAGTTTTAGAAACAGGTTCTATCATTCAGACCCATACAGGGGAAGATGCTTGGGCCATTCTAGTGCACTATGAATAATCGAAAAATTATTCAGGCCCTTGTTTTCTTTTTTCTGAGTTTATTGCTTTCTATTTTCCTCGCAAATTTGGTAATTCCAAAGGCTAGTTCAAAGTTGACTGCAGAAGATAGTACAAAAGTCGAACAACCATCCCTTTACTATCTTGCCGTAGGTGATTCGTTGACAGAAGGAGTTGGTGATACAACTGGTCAGGGAGGTTTTGCTACTTTACTAGCAAACTCATTTACAAATGAGTTTGGTTATCAGGTGACCTACCGAAATTTTGGGATTTCAGGCAATACTAGTAGCCAGATTTACAAGCGAATGAAAGAGGACTCAGATTTAGCAGAAGCATTAAAAGACGCAGATGTGATGACCCTTACTGTTGGTGGCAATGATTTGCGGAAGGTTATATTAAAAAATTTTACCAATTTGGATGTCTCAACTTTTGATAAACCAGCAACAGAGTATGGTAAACGGCTTGAAAAGATTATTCGTCGTGCTCGTGAAAAGAATCCCAACCTTCCTATTTATGTTATTGGAATTTATAATCCCTTCTATTTGAATTTTCCGGAACTGACAGATATGCAATTGGTTGTGGATAAATGGAATCAAGAAACAGAATCACGAACTCGGAAATTCTCAGGGGTTTACTTTGTGCCTATCAATGATTTATTGTATAAGGGCTTAGAAGGGGAACAAGGAGTTAGTGTGAATACTTCTAAGATAGCAAATAATTTACTATATGGGGAAGACAGTTTTCACCCTAATAACACGGGATATGAAATTATAAAGCAAGCAGTAATGGAGAAAATTCGTGTCACAAAAGAAGAATGGAAAAATAAATAGTTGGAAATGGCTTTTTTTAATCCTGCTTGCTATGGTTTTAGGAACAAGTATTGTTGTGATCAGTCGTATGGAGAGTAAGCGTGAGGATTTAACAAAGTTGGTTCCAACAAATAGTGAAGATGCAAAGGTTGGTCGTTTTGAGACCAATAAGGAGCAGTTAAATGCTACCATTGCTGAGTATTTGAAAGAGTATCAAACAGACACCTTTCAATATAAGGTTTACTTGACAAGCCAGTTAGCGATTTTTGAAGGCGATTATCAGCTTCTGGGGATGGATATTCCTTTGTATATCTACTTTTTTCCCAGTCGTTTAGAAGATGGTAGTATTTCTTTAGCAGTACAAGAAATTTCAGCAGGGACTCTTTCATTACCAAAAGGAGAAGTGTTAACCTATCTTCAAAAAAATTATAAACTACCGGATATTGTAAAAATAGATGCTGAAAACGCGACGATTCAGATTCAACTACCTGCTATTGAGAATAAATTTGGACTTTATGGAAAAGTGAATACGATTGATTTATACAATGACCAGATCGTTATTGATATCTATAGAAAAGTGCAAAGATGATAGAAAAAACTTGACCAAATGCCCAAAATCCGGTACTATATTAAGGTGAGTAATAACTCGAAAACAATTGGAGGACTTAGCAAATGGCTAATAAACAAGATTTGATTGCAAAAGTTGCAGAAGCAACTTCATTGACTAAAAAAGATTCAGCAGCAGCTGTTGATGCTGTATTTGGAGCGGTAGCTGACTACCTCGCAGCTGGTGAAAAAGTACAATTGATCGGTTTCGGTAACTTTGAAGTTCGTGAGCGTTCAGCACGTAAAGGTCGCAACCCACAAACTGGTAAAGAAATCGAAATCGCAGCTTCAAAAGTTCCAGCATTCAAAGCTGGTAAAGCTCTTAAGGATGCAGTAAAATAAAACAGTCTGGGGATAGACTGTTTTATCCCTCGCCTAGAAATAAAAGAGCGAGGAATAACGTGAAAAAGCCCGTCATATCAAGCTTTCTAGCTTGTGTGATGGGCTTTTTTCTGTGTTTTGGGGCTCCCAGAGTCAGGGGAGTGACTCTGGGAGGTTGGAGATGAAGCAAAAGCCTTTTGCGTCAAAGAGTCAGGGGAGTGACTCTGGGAGGTTGGAGATGAAGCAAAAGCCTTTTGCGTCAAAGAGTCAGGGGAGTGACTCTGGGAGGTTTGAGATGAAGCAAAAGCCTTTTGCGTCAAAGAAGGGCGAAATTTTGGTAATTTTCTATATTACACATTCTCGTTTTAATACAATAAAAAAACCAGCCTTGGCGGGCTGATTCTTTTTGGAGATTTATGAAAAATTTTAGGATACACTTATAGTATACATGAATTTTCAGATTCTTCATCGGTCTGCAGACCTATTTTGTTAAAAAATAAACATGTGCTATACATGTGCTATAATAGAAAATATAAAAAAGGGGAGGTTTTTTATGACAATCCGTAAAGCCAGACCATCTGATATTCCAGTTTTAAATGAATTATTACAAGATATTTTACAGGTGCATCACCAGGCACGACCAGATATTTTTAAAAGTGGAGGTCAAAAATTTTCTGAGGCTGAATTAGTAGCACTTTTGGAAAATCCAGATAAGCCTATTTTTGTCTTTGAACTAGAGGGACAAGTGGTTGGGCATTTATTTTGTGAGTTTAAGACTACAAGCGGTGATGTTTTAGAACCAATCAAGACCTTATTCATTGATGATTTGTGTGTAGCCAGCTCTGTCCGTGGTCAAAAAATTGGTGAGCAACTGTATGAATTTGCTCTTTCCTATGCTAAGGAGCAGGGGTGCCACAATCTTACCTTGGATGTATGGGCTGACAATGAAGGAGCTGTCCGTTTTTATGAACGCCAAGGAATGAAACCACAAAAGTTCCGTATGGAGCAAATAATAAATTAAAAAAGAGGGGGGTCCCTCTTTTTTAATGTTCTCTCATTTTTGCTAATAAGTTTTGAGCAGTTTCTAGGTTGCTGTGCTTTTCTTTCCGCAGAAGTTGGGCTAGTTGGTCTACTTCATGTTCTACGGCACCAGCAAGTAGCGCTAGGGATTTTGCCTGAAGCTTCATGTGACCAGCCTGAATCCCTGAAGTAACAAGAGCACGCAGGGCAGCAAAGTTCTGACAGAGACCGACAGAAGCGATGATAGAAGCTAATTGGCGTGCTTTTGGTTGTTGGAGAAGGTCAAAAGCAACTGCTACCTTTGGATTGAGCCCGATAGAGCCACCGACAGAGGCAATCGGAAGAGGTAGAGTGATGGAGCCGACCAAGTGATCGTCATCAATGGACCAAGTAGAAAGGCCCTTGTATTGTCCATCACGGCTGGCATAAGCATGGGCCCCGGCTTCGACTGCCCGCCAGTCATTTCCTGTAGCGATAACGACAGCATCTATACCATTAAAAATCCCTTTGTTATGTGTCGCAGCACGATAAGGGTCCACTTGCGCCAGTTTGCTTGCCAGGGCTATTTTTTGAGCAGTTTCTTGAGCAATGGCAGAGCTGGTAGCCAGACTTGAGATGGTGATATGACATTGGGCGGTGACCAGTGACTCCGTTGCATAGTTGGAGAGGATTCCCATCAAAGCCTGTCCCTTGCTGAGCTCTTCTAAGTCATCCTTAATAGCTTCTAACATGTTATTGAGGATATTGGCTCCCATGGCTTCTTGTACATCAACCTGAAGATAGACAATCAAAAACTCGTCCTTACTCTCAACAGTCAATTCTCTTGCACCGCCCCCTCGTTTAACAATAGAAGGGTGTGCTTGATTGGCAGTTTCTAAAATACTCTCCTTCTGGTCAAGAATCGCCTGTGTCGCTCTGCTATGGTCCGAAATAGCGTAGAGTGCAACTTGTCCAATCATGATACGGTTATGAATAGTCGTTGTAAAACCGCCAGATTTAGCGATGATTTTGGCTCCGAAAGACGCAGCTGCAACCACAGAAGGTTCTTCAGTGACCATGGGTACAGAACGAGTCTGTCCATCCACTAGGAGTTCTGGGAGTACAGAAAAAGGTAAGGAAAATGTTCCTAGATGATTTTCTGCCATCTTTCCTGCAATTGCTTCTGGAAGGTTTTCGTCTTTGTATAGAATGTCTAAGCTATCTTCGGATAGGGAACGATTCTGTTGGAGAATATCAATGCGTTCTTGGCGTGATTTTTTATAAAATCCGGAAAAAGTTGACATAGGTTCCTCTTTCTACAAGAAAGCGCCCTTTGGTGAGAGCCAAAGGGCGCCATTTTGGCTTCTATAGTCATTTGAATTAGCTTTGATACATCGTCACTTTCGGCTTGCCGTACTCTAGTACTGCCTACACCTCAGTTCCTTGTCTGAAAGCTAATTCATTCGACTATATTTACGATAGATACGTTTGTGGTTTTCCACTTTGATAAGGGCAAAGGGACTTTGGTCTACTGGTAGGTCAAGAGATGTTCCGTTTTCATCAAGAGACACTTCTTTAAAGAAGACTTGTTCATATTCTTCTACACTGAGTTTTGTACGCTCATTGAGTTGTTCTAAACGATTCTCTTCTAAGTAGTTCTGATAACCCTCAACAAGGGATCCGCTAAAAATCTCACATACAGCACCGCTACCATAACTATAAAAGAGGATTTGATCCCCTGCCTCTAACGCTCTGCTATTTTCCAAAAGGGAAAGAAGAGAGAGGAAAATAGAGCCAGTGTAGATGTTGCCGACGACTTTATTGTAGACGATAGCTTCCTGGAAACGTTCGGTCAAGCGACTAAGAGTTTCTTCATCCTGAGCAATAGCTTGCAATCCTTTAAGGCCTTGCTTGGAGAATGGAATATGTAAGCACATGGCAGCAAAGTCTTTAAGTGTTTTGCCTGTTTTTTGTCGATAATAGTCGAAAGTTGTTGTCAAGCAATCGGTATATTGTTCAGTTGAAAATTTACCATCAACACGTGGGAACTTGTCATAGTTTGGACGCCAAAAGTCATAGATATCACGTGTCTGACAGACGTTATCGTTGTTGAGAACCAAGATACGTGGATTTGCGGTTACCAACATGGCAACAGCTCCGGCACCTTGTGTAGGTTCGCCACCTGATGCAACTCCGTACTTGGCAATATCACTGGCAATAACCAAGACTTTAGATTCTGGAAATTGAGAGATGTGGCTTTTAGCGAGGCTCAGGCCAGCAGTTGCACCGTAACAAGCCTCTTTCATCTCGATGGAACGGGCAAAAGGTTGGATGCCGAGTAATCCATGAATGGTAACAGCTGCTGCCTTACTTTGATCTACGCTAGATTCTGTACCGACAATAACCATATCAATAGTTTGTTTATCTTCTTCCGTTAGAATGGCTTCAGCAGCCTTTGTACCAAGACTGATAATATCTTGAGTAACAGGAGCTACAGCCATTTCTGATTGAAGAAGACCAATTTTAAATTTATTGGGGTCAACATTGCGGGCTTGGGCCAAATCTGCCAAATCTAAAACATAATCAGGTGCCGCAAAACCGATTTTATCAATACCGATGTTCATAATGTTTCCTTTGTTATTGGTTAGGTTAGTTTGTCTGAGCATTGGAAATGATGAGGGAAATTCCTTGTCCCCCTCCAATGCAGAGTGAACAGAGTCCGAGCTCTTTATTTTGCTTGATTAATTCATGGATTAGGGTAACCAAAATCCGGCTGCCACTTGCTCCAATTGGATGACCTAGTGCGATTGCTCCACCATTGACATTGACTTTTGCAGGATCAATGCCGAGTTGTTTGACAACTGGAATTGATTGGGCTGCAAATGCCTCGTTGAGTTCGAATAGATCGATATCCTCGACTGTTTTATTCAGTTTTTGTAGCGCTTTTTGGCTAGCAGTAATAGGTCCAAGCCCCATCAATGCGGGATCTAAACCGCTAGTTGCGTATGCTTCGATATAAGCAAGTGGCTGAATATTTAGCTCACTTGCTTTCTCATCAGACATGAGTACCAAGACAGCACAGCCGTCGTTGATGCCAGAAGCATTGGCTGCGGTGACAGTTCCATCCTTTTTGAAAGCTGGACGGAGTGTTGCCAATTTTTCAATTGGCGTCAGACGAGGATACTCATCTGTGGCAAAAATAGTTTCGCCTTTTCGACTGTTCAGCCTAATTGGAACAATTTCTTCAGTGAAACGCCCTTCAGCGATAGCTTTTGCAGCCTTTTCTTGGCTGGTGTGGGCAAATGCATCTTGCTCTTCGCGACTGACATGATAGCGTTCGGCAACATTTTCAGCGGTAATACCCATGTGATAGTCATTGAAGGCATCTGTCAAACCATCCTTTAACATGGAATCTTCCAAGGTAATATGACCAAACTTACTCCCAAAACGGCTTGATTTGGATAAGTAGGCCGCCTGACTCATGATTTCGATACCACCAGCAACAACGACGTCGTTATCGCCAAGAAGGATGGATTGAGCCGCAAGAAGGACTGATTTGAGTCCAGAGCCACAGACCTTATTGACCACATAAGCAGAAGTGGTCTCTGGAATACCCGCGCGTAAAGCAATTTGACGTGCAATATTTTGTCCGTGACCAGCAGAAAGGACGTTGCCAAAAATAACTTCATCTACAACGTCAGCTGGTATTTGTTTGTTTTGTAAAGCTGCTTCGAGAACCTGTGCGCCAAGTTCAGCAATGTTTATATCTTTTAGACTGCCTCCAAAACTGCCGATAGCAGATCGAAATGCAGACACGATAGCTACTTTCTTCATGAATTCTCCTTGAAATCTAATCAGAACAGTCGTGCTCAGCCTAACCATTATATCACTTTTTTTCGTAAATCCTAAGAAGAAAGCTAGGTCTACGACTGAATTTTCAAGAAAGAAAAATGTAAGCGTAAACAGATTGTGGAAAAACTAGCATTTTCTGACCAATTCGTGTAAAATAGAAAAGTACAAGAGGGGAACCTCAAAATTTAAAGGAGAATCCATATAATGGTAAAATTGGTTTTTGCTCGCCATGGTGAGTCTGAATGGAACAAAGCTAACCTTTTCACTGGTTGGGCTGATGTTGATTTGTCTGAAAAAGGTACACAACAAGCAATTGATGCTGGTAAATTAATCAAAGAAGCAGGTATCGAATTTGACCTTGCTTATACATCTGTTTTGAAACGTGCTATCAAGACTACAAACTTGGCTCTTGAAGCTGCAGATCAATTATGGGTACCAGTTGAAAAAACTTGGCGTTTGAACGAACGTCACTACGGTGGTTTGACAGGTTTGAACAAAGCAGAAGCTGCTGCTGAATTTGGTGATGAGCAAGTGCACATCTGGCGTCGTTCTTATGATACTTTGCCACCAAAAATGGCTAAAGATCATGAGTATTCAGCACACACTGACCGTCGCTATGCACATCTTGATGACTCAGTTATTCCAGATGCAGAAAACTTGAAAGTTACGCTTGAGCGCGCTCTTCCATTCTGGGAAGATAAAATTGCTCCAGCATTGAAAGACGGTAAAAACGTGTTCGTAGGTGCTCATGGTAACTCAATCCGTGCCCTTGTAAAACACATCAAACGATTGTCTGATGACGAAATCATGGATGTGGAAATTCCAAACTTCCCACCACTTGTATTCGAATTGGATGAAAACTTGAACATTGTGAAAGAGTACTACTTGGAAGCATAATTCATCTAAGGCCTGAGTTCGCTCAGGTTTTTTTTAGTTTTGAATATCGGATTTTTCATAGAGAGTATGGTATACTGGTGGTATTAAATGGTCGGAGGAATTTATTATGGCAAGTAAAAAAATGCTACATGCATGTTTGCGTGTTGAAAACCTAGAAGCATCTCAAAAATTTTATGAAGAGGGATTTGGATTTAAGGAAACCCGTCGCAAGGACTATCCAGAGCACAAGTTTACTTTGGTTTACTTAGCACTTGAAGGGGATGACTTTGAGATTGAATTGACTTACAATTATGATCATGGTCCATATATCGTAGGGGATGGCTTCTCACATCTAGCTCTTTCTTCGGATGACTTAGAAGGGGACAATGCGAGACACAAAGCATTGGGCTATCCAACGACAGATATAAAAGGCTTGCCAGGAAGTCCAGGTCGTTATTATTTTGTTACAGATCCTGATGGATACCGTGTGGAGGTTATTCGAGCGGATTAATCAAGAAATACCTAAAGAATCAGCACCGATTGTTAACATTTTGACGAGAATGGGGCTGATTTTTTTGCTTTGATTGGGGTTACAACTTGATAAGAAATAAAGTATATTATAGTGTAGATTTAAGTGTATATGAAAGAGGAATCTCGCTTGAAGAAATTATTACTGATACTAACCAATCTACTGTTGGTTGGTATGATTTGTTTTTTTAGTTTAATGATTTACCATCGTGTTCAAGAAAATCAAATAACCCAGTTCATTGGAAGAAAGGAACGTGTCTTTTTAAAGCATGGTCAAACGAACTTGAGAACAGGAAATGTGGGCTCCACTCATGTTGTTGCTTCCATTCCAACCGATGATGCTGGCAAGAAAATTGGTTTAGTTGAGAATAGAATGGTAGAGTATGTTCATCAAAAATTAGGGGAAGCTAAGCCTACGGGTAATATTAATCGAATATTTTTGGTCAGTAGCCAGCTTGGGAAAACTAACTTTAGAAAGGTTCGGGCTCTGGTAATCAAAAGCGAGGAATATCATCTTTCGACACTTGAAATTGAGAAGGATGGCGAAGAATCCATCGGGGAGCTCTTGCTTACTGAAAATCAGCAACTCTTCACGTTGAAACGCTTTTTTACAGATTCTGATGCCGCGAGAGAGATTTTAACTAATAAATTAAAAGAAAAGCTAGATCAAAGCTCTTTGTCAGACAGCGAAAAAACACAACTACTAAACTTGATGGGTGACATTGATTTGGACCGTTTACCATTCTCATATGAAGATAGCCAACTAAAGGTAAAAATCGTACAAGGTAGTCAAGAAACCACGCTTTCAATTCCCATATCGGAGTTATACCCTGTTCTAAACAGTAACTATCTATCTGAAGCAGATGTGGCAGGTTATAAAGAATATTTGCAAGAGTTAGAAGAATTAGAACGAAGAAAGACTGCAAGAAATATTTCTCTAACATTTGATGATGGTCCGAATTCCTCAACGACACCAGTGGTATTGGATTTGTTGAAGAAATACAATGCGAAGGCTACCTTCTTTGTCATCGGGCAAAATATTGAAGGAAATGAGTGGATTTTACAACGGATGAAAGCTGAAGGTCACGAGATTGCAAACCATACTTGGAGTCATCCAAATTTAACCAAACTTTCTCCGGATACCATTCGTCAAGAGGTTGAAAAAACGCAAGTTACTATAGAAAAAGCAGTTGGTCAGCGATCACGTTTGGTACGTCCTCCATATGGTGCAGTAAATAAGCAAGTCGCAAACGCTATGAATCTTCCATCCATCTGTTGGAATGTAGATACACTAGACTGGTCTTCACACAATCCGCAGGCGATTTTAAATCAAGTCAAGTCAAATGCTTGTCCTGGTTCCTTTATTTTGATGCATGATATTCATAAGGAAACTGTTAAGAGCTTGGATTCGGTATTGCGTTTTTTAACTTCTCAAGGATACAGTATGGTCACCGTTTCAGAAAGTTTAGGTACTAATCTAAATACACAGTTTGTTTATTATGATCAACAATCGGCAACTATGCCAACGCAATAATAACTAAACAAAAGAACAGAAGCTTGATTGAACTTCTGTTCTTTTTTGGATTTTATCAGTTTGGGTAAGAGTAGCGGTGAGATGGAAATGAGAAAGTAACAGTGTAATATCATCGTCGGCTTAATGATATGAACACAGTTTGCAATATTTCCAGCCTTTAAGATTTCCCAGATAGCTGAAACTGGGACTCTTTTGATGTTCATTGTGTATTACATTGATGGTTATCCAGTTGATAAATAGCGTCGCACCAATAGAAAGTGAAAAGATTATACTTTATATAGCTCTTGATTTTTTAAGATAACTTCTTGAACAGAAGCATATTTTTTTAGTTGTTTGAGTTCATTTGGATTTGAAACAAGGGTAATAACCACTCCATCCTTACCCATTCGACCGGTTCGACCAGCCCGATGTGTATAGGCTTCTTGGTCAAAAGGAACCTCAAAATTGAGGACGCATTCTAAATTATCGATATCAATCCCACGAGCTACTAAATCTGTGGCTAGTAAGAGCTGGATCTGGTGGTCTTTAAATCGATCAATAATGACCTTTCTAAACTTGACATTGACATCAGAAGCGAGAGAAATTATATTGGCTCCGTTGTAGTTTAGTCGTTCTTCAGTTGCACCAAGATCAGATAAGCTATTAAAGAAGACCAATGCTCGAAAATCTGGCACATTTGCAAATTTTCTCAACAAGTTTTGTCGATCACGTTTTTCAACCATCAGATAATAGTGCTGAATATTGTCTAATTTTTGCTCCGATAAATCGATTGTTTCAACAGTAGGTGAAATCTTTTGCCGATCAAATTTAGCAGTTGCACTCATATAGATCAATTGATGATTGCGAGGAACATAGTTGATAATTTTTTCTACAAAATGATATTGAGAATCAGAGAATAGCTGATCAAATTCGTCTAAGATGATGGTATTGATATTCATCATCTTTATTTTTTTTAATTTAATCAATTCAAACACGCGACCAGGTGTACCAATTAAGATTTCCGGCCCTTTTTTTAATCGTTCAATTTGTCGTTTTTGACTGGATCCTGCTAAGAACAACTGTGCTTGTAATCCGATAGCTTCGGACCAGCCTTTACACACTTCAAAAATCTGCCCAGCTAATTCTGTATTTGGAGCCAGAATCAATAATTGCTGGGATTTTTTGGGGGTAAGAGCAAGTAGGCTTGGCCAGAGGTAGGCTAGGGTCTTTCCTGTTCCAGTTGGACTGATTGCAAGTAAGTCTTTTCCTGTAAAAATCGGCTCAAATGCTTGTTGTTGAATATCAGTCAAGCTATCAAAACCAGCTTTTTCCAGCATTTCTTGCCATACAGAAGGGAAATTAGTTTTCATGAGTATCCGCCTTAAATGTAATTCCTGCGTCTTGACGCATCAGATAGAGGGTCCGGTGAACATCTGAAGCAACATCTAACCACTGATCTGCCAATGGGTGATTTGCCTCTTCGATGACTTGTGCAAAATGCATGGCTTCTTCAATCATTGATTGGTCCTTCGAAGCAAGAGGGAGTTGGTATTGCTCCCCATTATTTTTTGTAAAAATAGCAGAGCTGATATGCTGACAAGCGTTTAAGGTCAAAGTACCCTCGCTAGTATAGATTTCGCTAGGTAGATGACTGGTCATATTTTTTCCTGCTTGAATACCCACAGTAAAGTTTTCATAGACTAGTTGCCCAACCCCATTTAAATCAACACTAGATGGTAATTGTTGGGCTACGTAACGAGCTGTATGTGGGACACCGATAAGACCTATGGCAGCATAAACAGCATAGACGCCAAGATCCATGAGTGCGCCACCTGAAAAATCAGCTGAAAAGATATTCGGAGTATTTCCAGCTAGCAATTCAGGCATTTTTGAAGAATATTTGGCATAAGAAAAATGCCCACCGATAATGGATTTATCTGCCAAGAATTGTCGAATCGTCTGAAAGGATTCTTCTTGAAAGTTTCGAGCTGCTTCAAACAAGAATAGCCCTTTTTCAGAGGCAATTTGGCGTAAATCTTCAAATTCTGCTGGAGTTGATACCATTGGCTTTTCAACAATAGCGTGTTTTCCAGCCAAGAGTACGGCCTTTGCCTGCTGGTAGTGCAAGGAATTTGGACTAGCAATGTAGACAAGTTCAATTTCAGAAGATAAAAATGATGAAAAATCAGTAAACAAATCTACCTTTTCATATGGTTTTGTAAAGGATTCAGCTGTATCATGGTTTCGAGAAAAAACAGCTCTAAATTGATATTTATTCGTTTGAAGTGCTGCTTTGATAAACTGATGAGTGATAGGAGAAGTGCCAATTATGCCAAAATCAATCATAATGTCTCATTTCTATTGTATTATTTTTTCCATTATAGCATGTTTCGTGATAAAATAGTAATGAAAAAAAGGTGTCAAACTTGAGAAAGAAGGAGATGATAATGACTCGAAAACCAATAATAATTGGCGTTACCGGTGGTTCAGGTGGAGGTAAAACAAGTGTCTCTCGTGCCATTTTAAATAACTTTCCAAATGCACGTATTTCAATGATTGAGCATGACTCCTACTATAAAAATCAGTCCCACTTAACCTTTGAAGAACGGATATTGACCAATTATGACCATCCACTAGCCTTTGATACAGACTTGATGATCTATCATTTGAATGAATTACTGGCTGGGCGTTCAGTGGATATTCCGATATATGATTATACTCAGCATACACGGTCAGAAAGGACTTATCGTCAAGAACCTCAGGATGTATTTATTGTAGAGGGAATTTTAGTACTGGAAGACAAACGTCTTCGGGATTTAATGGACATCAAAGTATTTGTGGATACTGATGATGACATTCGTATTATCCGCCGTATAAAACGTGATATGGAGGAGCGTGGCCGTAGCTTAGATAGTATCATAGAGCAATTTACAACTGTTGTAAAACCTATGTACCACCAGTTTATTGAGCCGACTAAGCGCTATGCGGATATCGTGATACCAGAGGGTGTTTCAAATGTAGTTGCCATCGACTTAATCAATACAAAGGTGGAGAGTATTTTAAGAGAGCGTGGTTAGAATGCCGAAAGACAGAATTTTACCCCATATCATTTTAGGAATAGTAGCAACTTGCAACCGTAGGGTTACTGGAAAAGAGATTACTGACTTTGTTCAACGAGATTTAGGAGAATTTTGGCAAGTAGCTCACAGTCAAGTATACCCTGAACTTAAACGGATGACTCAAGATGGTTAGATAACTTGCCATGCAGTTCCAGGAAACGAAAAAGAAAAGCAGTATGAATTAACTGCAAAAGGACGAGAAGTTTTGGAACAATGGCTTGCGATTCCAAATGAATCTACACCTCACCAAAAAGATATCTTTTCTTTAAAAATGTATTTTATAGAAGATCGCTCAGATCCTAGAGTTTCCGAATTATTAACCTATCAGATTCAGGTTATTGAAAAGCATTTGCGTCATCTTGAAAAACGAAAAGAGGAACTTTTTTTGGGAACTGATGGTGAATGTGTTCCTTATGGGCAATATTTAATTCTGTCACGGGCCATTGAACGCAATCAATCACAGTTACAATGGCTACAAAATACGATTCAAAATTTATAAAAAGCGATTCATTTATTGAGTCGTTTTTTTCTTGCTCTTCGATTTTAAATGTGATAAAGTTAGGAATAAATGTTACTGATATGGAGGGGATATGTCTGTAAAGCAGGGATTTGCATTGTTCTTAATGATTTGGAACCTGATCGTTTTTTTGGTCTATGGACTTGACAAGGGAAAGGCTAGAAAGGGTTCTTACCGAATTTCAGAAAAGACCTTGTTGTTGATGACCTATGTTGGTGGTGGTCTAGGTGCTTGGGCTGGCGGTACCCATTTTCGTCATAAAACTCAGAAAAAGTATTTTCAACTAGCTTGGGCCGTAGGTGTCTTGATTGACGCCTTGTTGATATACTGGATGTGGAAATAGGCGAAAGCCTTTTTCTGTATTGCTCGAACTATAAAAGTTCCTCTATCTATGCTATAATAATGGTATGACAAAACAAGAAAAAATTTCAAACTATCAATTATTGTTGGCCCAATTGGAGGCTCTTTTAGAGGGTGAAACCAATGCTTTAGCCAATCTATCAAATGCTTCTGCCTTACTTAATCAAGCTCTACCAAACTCTGTCTTCACAGGATTTTACTTGTATGATGGTAGTGAATTGATTTTGGGACCTTTTCAGGGTGGCGTTTCCTGTGTTCATATTGCACTTGGAAAAGGAGTCTGCGGTGAGTCAGCTTCTAAACGCCAGACGATTATCGTAGAGGATGTTCGTTTGCATGACAATTATATTTCCTGCGATGCGACAGCTCTTTCGGAAATTGTGGTGCCAATGGTGAAAAACGACCAATTATTGGGCGTTTTGGACTTGGATTCTAGGTTGGTCGCTGATTACGATACCATTGACCAGGAATACCTTGAGCAGTTCGTCGCACTCTTAGTGGAGAAGACGGACTGGAATTTTGCTATGTTTGGAGAAAAACGCTAATGTACCAAGCTTTATATAGGAAGTACCGAAGCCAGACCTTTGGGGAGATGGTGGGGCAAGAGGTGGTCGCAACGACGCTCAAGCAAGCTATTGAGCAGGGGAAAATTAGCCATGCCTATCTCTTTTCTGGTCCTCGTGGAACGGGTAAGACATCGGCTGCGAAAATTTTTGCCAAGGCCATGAATTGCCCCAATCAGGTTGATGGTGAACCTTGTAACGACTGTTATATTTGTCAAGCGATTACGGAAGGAAGTTTGGAAGATGTCATTGAGATTGATGCAGCTTCCAATAATGGTGTAGATGAGATTCGTGATATTCGTGATAAATCGACCTATGCGCCTAGTCTTGCAACCTATAAGGTCTATATCATCGACGAGGTTCATATGTTGTCTACAGGGGCCTTCAACGCACTATTGAAAACCCTAGAAGAACCAACGGAGAATGTGGTCTTTATTCTAGCAACTACGGAATTGCACAAGATTCCTGCTACCATTCTGTCAAGGGTGCAACGATTTGAATTTAAGTCCATCAAGGTGACGGACATTCAGGAGCACTTGGCTGCAATTTTGACCAAGGAAGGCCTTGCCTTTGATGAACAAGCATTGACCATCATTGCACGTCGGGCAGAAGGTGGGATGCGGGATGCCTTGTCCATATTGGACCAGGCATTGAGTCTTAGTCAACATCAGCAGGTAACTGTGGATATTGCTGAGGAAATTACAGGTTCCATCAGCTTACGTGCCTTGGATGATTATGTGGCTAGTCTCCGTCAGGCAGATAGCGCCTCAGCACTTGGACATCTACAAACCTTGTTTGATCAAGGAAAGAGTATGAGCCGTTTTGCCACAGACCTCTTGCATTATTTGAGGGATCTCCTCATTGTACAGACGGGTGGTGAAAATACCCATTTGACCACTGGTTTTACGGAAAATCTAGCTCTGGCTCAGGATCGGATTTTTACGATGATTGAGATGGTGACAAAAGGTTTGTCAGACATCAAGTCTAGCCCTCAACCGAAAATTTATGCGGAGATGATGACAATTCGTTTGGCAGAAGAAGGATCACCTTCGGGAGCAATCGCAGAGCTGCCAGCTGATTTGGTCAGCCAACTTGCTCATCTTCAAGAACAAGTTGCGGATTTGCAGAAACAACTAAGTCAATTATCTAGTCAACCAAGTGCTATTAAGCCAGTTTCACGCAAGCCACAGGCTCCGAAGAAGTACCGATTGGATACCAGCAAGGTTCATGCTATTTTGCAGGAAGCTATGGAAAATCCAGCCTTGGCGCGTGAAAATTTGACGCGTTTGCAAAATGCATGGGGAGAAATCATCGAAAGCTTATCTGGAGCAGATCGTGCCTTGCTTGTTGGTTCTCAACCAGTCGCTGCGAATGAAAACCATGCTATACTTGCTTTTGAGTCCCCACTCAATGCCGAACAGACTATGAAACGTGATAATCTCAACACTATGTTTGGAAACATTCTCAGCAAGGCAGCTGGTTTTTCGCCACAGATTTTAGCCATTGCTCAAGAGGATTGGGTTAGCATACGAGCAGAATTTTCGGCTAAGGCAAAAGGGCAAAAAACACAAGAAATTGAAACCGAAACCAGCCCAGTTCCAGAAGAATTTGGATTTCTGGCCGACGCAGTTGAAATTCGAAATGATTGAGCGCTTGGTTTGACCACTTCTACAGCAATATCGGTCTCTGGCCGGATGCGCAATCTGTTTGGATGATTTATACTATGATTAATCCTAAATATTTTTCATAATCTCCTTACAAAAGCACCTGACATTTTGGTGTTTTTGTTTTTGCAGAGTCATAATTTTACATAGAAAGCATATAAAAAATCAGCTGAAGGACTGATTTTTTGGTATAATCTACTTTATGAAACTTTCTCAATTTCTTTTTTTAGCCATTACGACAATATTAGCAGTATACTTTATGAATGCCTCTATTTTGACAGGCGATTATTTAATAGCTGGAATTTATGCTTATATTGGCTATCGAAACCTCCGTTTTGCCTATAAAGTAACGAAATTTATTCAACTGGTGGAGAAGCAGTCCAAGAAGTAAGACTGATTTCCCCGCTGGAGATTGTCTTTGCTTTTCCATTCTCTAGTTGAATCACTAAATTACCTGTATCTGTAACGGCGATTGCTCTGCCTTTAAATTCAATTTGATTTTCTACAAAGCTCACTTGTTGACCGACAACAAGTGATTTTTCTTTGTAAAGTGTGATTAATTCATGTTCATCTGTTTCAAGAAAAGCTTTCCAGATGGCTATGATGAGTTGATTGCGGGTAAAGGGTGGTTGTTCCTCAAAAAGGTTGCCTGCAATATGGTGTAGTTCTTTTGGGAAATCGTCAATATGAACATTGATGCCGACACCGATAATGACGTCAGTTACTGTTTGACTTTCCATCGAAGAAATTGCTTCGGTTAAGATTCCAGCCACTTTTTTGCGTCCAAGATAGATGTCGTTGACCCATTTGATTTGAACATCCAAGTCGCAGAGGGACTGGATGGCTTTTACCACAGCAGCCGCAGCTAATATAGTGTATGGTTTGAATGCAAGAAATGGGACGTTGGGCGATAGACGAAGTGACATATAAATACCACCAGATTTTGAGGCGTAAAATGGTCGACCGAATCGTCCTTTTGCTTTATTTTGGTGTGGTGCAAGGTAGAGGGCTGGGCTACTATGTCCTAGTTCAATGCCTTGCTTGGCATCCAGTTGGGTGGAGTCACTGCTTCCATTGAGATGGACTGGAAGGTTAAGTTCCTGTGCAATCAATTCAGGTAAGAGTAAGTCCCCTTCAGCCAGTTTATAGCCACGGTTTCGGGCTGCTTCAATGGTTAAACCGAGGGTTTCTAATTGGCGAATAGCCTTCCAAATGGATGTTCGTGAAATGCCTAGCTCCTGAGCCATATCTTCACCGCTTATGTAGTCCTCTTTTTCTTTCAAAAGAAGATATATTTTTTGATATGTTTTCATAACTTCATTATAGCAAAAAAATCGCTTAAAACGTGATATAATAGATTACAAATAAGGAGGTTTTCATGAAGACACTTGATTACATCGTGACATTAACTCAAACTCCGTCACCAACTGGATATACGACGGATATTATGAATTACATCAAAGCAGAGATTGAAGGTTTCGGTTATGAGGCGACTAAAACACCAAAAGGTGGTGTTTTGGTAACGGTACCGGGGAAAAATGATGAGGAGCACCGTATTTTGACAGCTCATCTGGATACATTGGGAGCTATGGTTCGGGCAATCAAACCGGATGGTCGTATAAAAATGGATTTGGTGGGTGGTTTTGGTTATCCTTCGATTGAAGGTGAAAACTGCTTGATACATTGTGCTAAAAATGGTAAGACCTTCACAGGTACCATTCTTATGCATCAAACGTCTGTCCATGTCTATCGTGATGCTAGTACAGCAGAGCGCAACCAGACCAATATGGAAATCCGGCTGGACGAAAAAGTGACCACTGCTGACGAAGTGCGTACCTTGGGGATTGAAGTTGGTGATTTTATTTCCTTCGATCCAAGAACAATTGTGACAGAAACTGGGTTTATTAAGAGCCGCCATTTGGATGATAAGGTTTCTGCAGCTATTTTGATTCATTTGTTGAAGGTTTATAAAGAAGATGGGATTGTTTTACCATATACCACTCATTTTTATTTTTCAAATAACGAAGAGATTGGTTATGGTGCTAATTCAAGTTTGCCAGATCGGGTTGTGGAGTATCTGGCTGTAGATATGGGAGCGATGGGTGATGACCAGCAGACGGACGAGTACACGGTTTCGATTTGTGTAAAAGATGCTTCAGGTCCTTATCACTATGAACTTCGTCAGCATTTAGTTTCTCTTGCTGAGAGAGAGGGAATTCCATATAAGCTGGATATCTATCCTTACTATGGTTCGGATGCATCGGCTGCTATGCGTGCGGGTGCAGATGTTAAGCATGCTTTACTGGGAGCAGGTATTGAGTCTAGTCACTCTTATGAACGAACTCATTTGGATTCAGTTGATGCGACTGAGCGGATGGTGGATGCTTATTTGAAATCGCTAATGGTAGACTAATATGAATGAAACCCGTTTTTTAGAGTTATTTAATGACCTGGATAAGGTTTTAAGGAAAGTCTGTGGTGTAGCAGATGGAGACTATGCTGACGTTGGTTCGATGTTAACAAAGGCTAAAGAACTAAGCCCCCATAATCCCATTGAGGCAAATTGGGACAAACTTTATGTTGCCCGTCAGTTACGGAATTTAATGGTTCATGAAAAACGAACAGGACTGAAAGAGGTGGCTCAGCCGTCACAAGAATTGATTGATGTGTTGGAAAAAGTTATTTCCCAATACCAAGAGCCAGTTACCATTGCTCATTATTTACAAAGGACACAAAAAATCAAACCAATTGTTTTTGATGTTCAGGATAAATTAATAAAGGCTTTAGAAATTGTAGATCGTAAGCATTTTTCTAAGTTTCCGATTTTTTCGGGAAGAGCCTATCAAGGTTTGGTTTCTGACAAGGGACTGACCAATTGGTTAGCCAAAGCCAGTAAAGAGGCTGGTTCTATTCGTGAGAAATTGGTGGAAGCCAGTTTAGCAGATGTTCTTGTTTTTGAAGAAGATAGTATTCAGGTTATCGTTTTCCCTTCCTCAGAAACACTTTATCAAGTGATCAATTATTTTGAGGGCCGTAAGCGTACGACCATTCTTGTGAGTCGTCAAAAGAGTGGGAAAATAGATTCTCCGGAGGATGTCATTGGTATCATTACAGCCCAAGACTTAGCTGAAATTTATGGAATGGTGGATTAGGAGGTCTTATGTCAACAAATCGTTTAGCTTGGGATGAGTATTTTGCGGCACAAGCACTTTTGATTGCAAATCGGGCGACCTGTAAGAGAGCCAAGGTTGGTGCGGTTTTGGTTAAGGATAATAAGGTTATTGCGACAGGCTATAATGGGTCTGTTTCAGGAACTGAACATTGTTTGGATCAGGAATGTCTCATGATTGATGGTCATTGTGTTAGGACCTTGCATGCGGAAGTTAATGCTATTTTACAAGGAGCGGAGCGGGGAATTCCAAAAGGTTTTACTGCCTATGTGACCCATTTTCCATGTCTCAATTGTTCCAAACAATTGCTTCAAGTAGGTTGCAAGCGGGTGGTCTACATTAATGAATACCGTATGGATGACTATGCGCGGTATTTATATGATGAAAAAGGGTGTGAGCTTGTTCATCTACCGTTAGAGGTGGTGAAACAGGCGATTGCTGATGCGGAGTTTATTTAGACTTTAGGAGGCTGGGCAGAAAGTCCAACCTCGCTTCTCAGAGTTTGTGTCAACATCTCAGCGCAGTGGTTGATTGGCTTTAACAGTCTGGGAGACTGTTAAAGGTAGGAGATAAGATTTGCACAGCAAATCTCAGCAGTTCGTGTTTCACACTCCAAATCTGACCATTACGACTGTTGCGTACAAAGTTCGCTTTATCTCCAACCTCAAACTGTCTCCCAGACAGTTTGAGCTGTGCGGGGGTGGGAGTTTAAAAGGTCTGGGAGACCTTTTAAAGTGGGAGATATAAGCTGACGGCAGTCAGCTCACAAAAATTGATGTCTGGGAATAGACTGTGTTAGCTCAACAACTAGAAATAAAGTCTCGTTGGTGACTCTTTTTGGACTGGTCGAGTTCTTTCCCACTCCCTCTTTATTTTTTAGAAAATGCTAGGATAGATACTGAATATATGCTATACTAGAAACGTTATTAAGTCCCGAAAAGGTAGTTATCAGACTAGTTAACTTTCGCAGACATACTTAGAAGTTATCGCTTTCTCGTTATGTATCTGGAAATTTTACTTTGCTCAAGACAAAAGTCTTTCGCAAAGAACTAGTCTCCTACTAGTTCTTTGTAACCTTGATAACAATTTATTTTAAGGGGGACATTTTTATGTCAGAACGTAAATTGTTTACGTCTGAATCTGTTTCGGAGGGTCATCCGGATAAGATTGCAGACCAGATTTCAGATGCGATTTTGGATGCTATTTTAGCACAAGATCCTGAGGCGCACGTGGCAGCTGAGACGGCTGTTTACACTGGTAGCGTTCATGTGTTTGGTGAAATTTCCACCACTGCCTATGTAGATATTAATCGTGTTGTACGTGATACGATTGCGGAGATTGGCTACACCAAAGGGGAATACGGCTTCGCGGCAGAATCAGTAGGAGTTCATCCATCACTTGTAGAGCAGTCTCCAGATATTGCGCAAGGTGTTAATGAAGCCTTGGAGGCTCGTCAAGATGCTAGTCTAGATCCATTAGATTTAGTTGGTGCAGGTGACCAAGGGCTCATGTTTGGTTTTGCAGTTGATGAAACTCCTGAACTCATGCCATTGCCAATTTCACTTAGTCACAAATTGGTGCGTCGTTTGGCTGAGTTGAGAAAATCTGGTGAAATTGCTTATCTCCGTCCGGATGCTAAGTCACAAGTAACAGTTGAATACGATGAAGACAACCAACCCGTTCGTGTGGATGCAGTCGTTATTTCGACCCAGCATGATCCGGAAGTCAGTCAAGAGCAAATTCGTCAGGATGTCATTGAACGTGTGATAAAGGAAATCATTCCAGCTCAATATTTGGATGACCAAACACAATACTTTATCAATCCAACCGGTCGCTTTGTTATTGGTGGACCTCAAGGTGACTCTGGTCTGACAGGTCGTAAGATTATCGTTGATACCTATGGTGGTTACTCTCGCCACGGAGGCGGCGCCTTCTCTGGTAAGGATGCGACCAAAGTGGACCGTTCTGCATCTTATGCGGCGCGTTACATCGCTAAAAATATCGTAGCAGCTGGTTTGGCTAAAAAGGCTGAGGTTCAATTGGCCTACGCTATCGGTGTTGCTCACCCAGTTTCAGTTCGTATCGATACATTTGGTACAGGTACAGTAGCTGAGAGCAAATTAGAAGGAGCTGTTCGTCAGATTTTCGACTTGCGCCCAGCTGGTATTATTCAAATGCTTGACCTAAAACGTCCAATTTATAAACAAACTGCAGCCTATGGTCACATGGGACGTACGGATATTGATGTTCCATGGGAGAAATTGGATAAGGTAGAAGAGTTGAAAGCAGCTATCTTGTAGGTACATATTTATTATTTGGGTGAGGATATTTATGAAAGCCTTACTTGTTTTTGCACATCCGTGAAAAGAAAGTTTTACCCACGCCCTCGTTCATAGAGTAACGCAGGCCTTGGTAGCAAATGGAGCAGAAGTAACTGTCCGAGATTTGTATAAATTGGGTTTTGATCCAGTTCTTCGAGGAGAAGATACTATTCACATTGAAAATGGAAAATTTGTACGAGAAGCAACTAGTTTTCCTCCAGATGTCCAAACAGAAATGGATCTGATTGCAGAGAGTGATTTGCTTGTTTATATTTTTCCAAGTTGGTGGAATGGTATGCCTGCGATAATGAAGGGTTATGTAGATCGTGTATTTCAGCACGGATTTGCTTATAGTTTTGAATCTGATGAGCCTCGCAAGCTCTTCTCAACAAAGAAAGCTGTTTTCTTTACTACTAAAGGGCAACCACAAAATGCGGATGGAAGTCTGACACCGATAGATCAGGCCATGAAATTTCTAACTTCAGATTGGCTCTTCAACAGTAATGATGCACAAGTCATTGATCATGTTTTTTATGGTCGAGTGCCTTATTTGACGAGTGAGGAATTAGAGAACTATCTACTTGATGCTGAATTTAGAATTCAACAACTTTTTAATGAATGATAACAATTATCCATTAGTTGATCGGACCAGGCTCCAATGCCAGGTCCGTTTTCAAATACTGTAAAACTAGATTTTTCACTGACTTTGTGTTAGAATGAAACGTATGTCTTTTTATACGTATTCTGATAAAAAACCATCAACCTATTGATGTGTTAGGTCAAAGGGCAATCTAAGAAAGTGAATGATAGTATGAGAAAAATTGTAATTAATGGTGGGAAGGCATTGAAAGGGACTGTTACGGTTAGTGGTGCCAAAAATTCTGTCGTTGCCTTAATTCCTGCCATTATTCTTGCAGAGGATGTTGTCGTTTTGGATGGAGTTCCTGCTATTTCGGATGTTGATAGCTTAATTGATATCATGGAGACGATGGGGGCAACCGTCAAGCGAGATGGAGAGACTTTGGAAATAGATCCACGTGGTGTTCAAGATATGCCAATGCCATTTGGGAAAATCAATAGTCTGCGTGCATCCTATTATTTTTACGGATCTCTTTTAGGCCGTTATGGGAAAGCAGTCGTTGGCTTACCTGGTGGATGCGATCTAGGTCCACGTCCGATTGATTTGCACCTTAAAGCCTTCGCTGCTATGGGAGCTGAGACAAACTATGAGGGTGAACATATGCGCCTAGCAACCAATGGACAACGGATTCAAGGGGCTCATATATTCCTGGATGTTGTCAGTGTTGGCGCAACAATCAATACGATTTTAGCTGCTGTTAAAGCGAAAGGTCGTACTGTTATTGAAAATGCAGCACGTGAACCTGAGATCATTGATGTGGCAACTCTGCTAAACAATATGGGGGCTCGTATTCGCGGGGCAGGTACAGATATTATTACAATAGATGGTGTAGATCACCTTAAAGGAACTCGCCATCAAGTTATTCCTGATCGTATCGAAGCAGGGACTTATATCGCCTTAGCTGCTGCAGTTGGTGAAGGAATTACTGTAGATAATGTTCTATACGAACACTTGGAGAGTTACATCGCTAAACTGCAAGAGATGGGTGTGCGCATGACAATCTCTGAAGACAGTATTTTTGTTGAAAAACAAGAAACATTAAAGGCTGTCAATATCAAAACTTCCCCTTATCCAGGTTTTGCGACAGACTTGCAACAACCTATTACCCCCTTACTCCTTAAAGCTACAGGTACCGGAACTATCGTGGACACAATTTATGAAAAACGTGTTGGACACGTGCAGGAATTGGCTAATCTTGGAGCAAAAATTTCAACACGAAGCAATCATATTGCCTTTGAAGGTCCCAATCAACTAATAGGGTCTTCAGTTAAAGCAACAGATTTACGGGCTGGTGCGGCGATGGTTATTGCTGGTCTAATGGCTCAAGGTCGAACAGAAATTACAAATATTGAGTTTATTCTGCGTGGATACTCAAATATTATTGAAAAGTTGACAGAGCTTGGTGCAGATATTCAGTTGATTGAGGACTAGTTGATCTAGTAGAGAATTGCATCTTTAGAATGTAATGATTAAATAAATGAAATATATTGGGGATGGGAGCAATTCTCAGTCCCTTGGGTACACTATGACACTTTGGATACAGTTAGCTAAATTTGCATGTTTTGAAACGGATCATTTCGTTTTGCGACCATTTTCTTACGAGGATGGTGAGGATTTTTATACAATAGTGTCGCATGCTGAGAATCTTCCATTTATTTTTCCAGTTTTGAAGGACAAAGAGATTGCTGTTGCGACAATGGTTGAAAAATTTATCCGTTCGCCATTAGGAAATTGGGCATTAATAGAAAAAAACTCTGGTCGAATGATTGGTGCTCTTTGTTTAGAAAAGTTGGATGAACATTTACGAACTGCGGAGCTAAGCTATTTTCTTAAAAAGGACCACTGGGGACAAGGGTTGATGACAGAGGCAGTACGAAATTTAGTGTATCTGTCTTTTTATAAAGTTGGCTTAAAAGAGTTGGTAATTATCACTCATGAGGAAAATGTGGCTAGTCAAAGGGTGGCTAGAAAAGCTGGCTTTGTGCAAATTAACCACTATCGTGGAAGTGACCGTTATAGTCATAAAATGAGAAATTACTTGAAATTTAGCTTGAAAAAGGCAGATTTTAATTTAGAAATGTACGAGGAAAATCAATGATTACAATTAAATCACAACGAGAAATCGATGCCATGAGTCGAGCTGGTGAAGTTTTGTCAGGAATCCATATTGGATTACGTGACATCATCAAGCCAGGTGTGGACATGTGGGAAGTGGAAGAGTATGTTCGTAAAATATGTAAGGAGAAAAATGTTCTGCCACTTCAAATTGGAGTTGATGGTGAATTAATGGACTATCCTTATGCGACGTGTTGTGGATTGAATGATGAAGTTGCTCATGCTTTCCCACGTCACTACGAGCTAAAAGAAGGTGACTTATTGAAGGTTGATATGGTTTTGAGTGAGCCCTTAGACAAAGCGGTAGTTGATGTTTCTAAGCTCAACTTTAATGATGTCAAGGCTATGAAGAAAATCACTCAAACCTACCGTGGTGGAGTAGCAGACTCTTGTTGGGCCTATGCAGTCGGTCAGGTTTCTGAAGAAGTGCAAAACTTGATGGATGTAACCAAGGAATGTTTGTACCGCGGTATTGAGCAAGCCGTTGTTGGCAATCGTATCGGTGATATTGGCGCAGCCATTCAAGAATATGCGGAAGGTCTTGGCTACGGTGTTGTTCGTGACTTGGTGGGTCACGGCGTTGGTCCAACCATGCATGAGGAACCAATGGTTCCCCACTATGGAACAAAGGGTCGTGGTCTTCGCTTGCGTGAAGGCATGGTTTTGACTATCGAGCCAATGATAAACACTGGGACTTGGGAAATCAATACGGATATGAAGACTGGTTGGGCTCACAAAACACTTGATGGTGGCTTATCTTGTCAATATGAGCACCAATTTGTGATTACAAAAGATGGTCCACTTATCTTGACTAGTCAAGGTGAAGAAGGAACGTATTAATACTCTTCGAAAATCAAAAGCCGACGTTGTTGACTTGATTTGATGAGTGAAAGGCTCCAGTGGAGCCTTTCAGCCTGTTACCTTTAAATAAAAAAGTAACAGGGTTCTATTTGCATCATATCGACACGAACTACGTTTGCTCAATTTACAACCTCCAACGGTTCCCCAAACCTTTGGAGCGAGTCTGATTTTGATTTTCATTGAGTATAAATCAATTAGAGAAGGAAAGTATGAGGTTGAATGAATGAGCAAATTCAAAAAACTAGAAGGACTGAAAACATTCTTTTCAACCTTTTTTTCCTATTACAAATCGGCGGAAATTGAGATAACGAGTGTGGCGGTAGCTTATTATCTTCTGATTTCCATTTTTCCGATTCTGTTGACCTTAGCCAATTTATTGCCTTATTTTCCTTTTGATGTGGATGCGATTCTATCAGTATTAGCAGAATTTATTCCTGAAAAAATCTATCCGACTGTTTCAAATTTTGTGACCAATATTCTAACTAAACCCTCAAGTTCTTGGTTAGGTATTGCTATTCTTACGACTTTATGGACCCTTTCAAATAGTATGATGATTTTACAAAAGGCTGTTAATAAGGCATATGGTATGGAAAATCATCGTGATGTCATTGTTGGTCGGCTAGTAGGTATCTTTTTGGGGATTGGTTTGCAAATAATCATAGGATTGAGCATAGCGAGTGTGACATTTGGTCAAGCCATTTTTTCTTATATAGATAAATATTTCAATCTGGAAAATGGTTGGTTGGATATTATTTTAGGACAAACACAACCGATTGCCTACCTAGCACTGTTTGCGGCACTGATTATGTTCTATTATTTTTCGCCAAATGTTCGGATACCTAAAATTTGGTATGTTTTCCCTGGGGCTGGTTTTGTTCTATTTATTATGGCAACAACTGGTAAGTTGTTTTCACTGTATTTGGATAACTATGCAAATAAATTATCAGATTTCCGTTCGGCAACAGCAGCAATATTTCTTGTATTTATGGTCTGGTTTATTTTTATGGCCCAGATTCTAATCATAGGTGCAGTCGTTAATGCAAGTGTTCACAAATTAAAATTAGGTGATATCCAGTCAAGAGACGGAGATATTGTTTCAATCTTTAAGCGTGCTAAATCAAAATATAAAAAAACGAGTAACCTCTAGTTGGAGGGTGCTCGTTTTTTATATGAAGTTTGACAGTCGTATATTTTTTCTTCATTTTTAGTAAAAAATGAGGTTCCAGTTGGAGCCTCATTTCTTACTATTAAATACAAACAGTTTACTCAAAACATAATTGAGTACAATCACTAAGACTTGTGAGAAGAGTGTTGCAATGGCATTGACAAGGGAAAGGTCATTGTTTACAAATTGACCGATAATGCCTGGGAAAGCCTGTACTAAGAGAAATGCCAGAAGCATATCTAGTACCATAGTAACAAGTCTGGCAGATACAAACTTAAGAAATCTTTTCTTCCATCCCCTAGATTCTTGCCGAAAGACGATTTGGTCATTTGTAATAAAAGCAAACAATATGGCGATAACATTAGCAAGAAAAGCAACAAGGACTACCTGATTGAGAAAGGCAAATAATAGGATCCGGGCGACCATATACACTAAGGTTGCAGCAACACCAAATATTAAATAAAGGATAACTTCGTTCTGGAATGTTTTTTTCATAATATTTTTCATACGTCAAGTCTATCATTTTTTTATAAAATATGCTATACTTATCAACGTTGTTGATAGTTATGTGCAACAACCCTTGGGGCTTACTCACTTTACCCAAGCATATTACAAGCATTTTGCTAAAGGAGAATCAGGATGAATACATCTAAATGGTCCGCCCGTGATTTGGCGGAAGTTGCTCTTGTTGCTGCAATTTATATTGCACTAACTGTTACCCCACCTTTAAATGCCATTTCGTTTGGTGCTGTACAGTTCCGAATCTCAGAAATGTTGAATTTTTTAGGTTTTTATCATAAAAAATATATTCTTGCTGTGACAATTGGATGTATGATTTCCAATCTGATGGTATATGGGGTTGTTGATCTACTGGTTGGTGGACTCTCTACCTTACTCTTTGTAAGTATCGGTGTCCTTCTGTTTGAACGCTATAAAAAAGAATATCTTTTTAATGGCTGGATGAACAAAGCATTTTTCTATTTTTCATTTTTCTTTGCTGCAACGATGTTTACCATTGCATTAGAACTAAACATCATGTATCAAGCACCTTTCTTCTTGACTTGGCTAACTACAGGTTTAGGTGAATTGTTATCCCTGTTAATTGGGGCAGTTGTTATTGAATCAGTGATGAAACGTATTCCAGGATACACACGCTTATAATAAAAAAACAATCCTAGCTATGATTGCTTGGATTGTTTTCTATTTAGAGAATTATTTTTCTAAAAGCCCCAAACGGTGTAATTCATGATCAATTGTCATAAGCACAGTTTCTAAATCTTGTGGATTGTTTACAAAATCGAACTGATTTCCATCAATTCGGATTTTAGGAGAGGCTTTATAATCTTGGTACCAAATTGGATAGGCAGAATGGACCTGTTTATAATACTCAAGAAGTTCAGGATTTGCTGTTACCTGTTCGTAGGAGCGACCACGCAGTTGGATTCGACTCAACATGGTTTCAAGAGATACATCGATGTAAACCAATAAATCTGGAGATTTCTTAGGCATCCCTTCTAGTTCCTCCAACATATTTGCTAATAATTCTTTATAGATTTCTAGCTCCATTTTTGTGACATTGCCATTTTGATAATTAAGAGTTAGAAATAACTCATCCTCAAAAATAGAACGATCTAGAATATTATTATCTGCTCGGTAGGCCTCTTTAATGGATTGGAATCGTTTGTTTAAAAAGTAAATCTGTAATAAAAATGCGTATTTCTCAGGATCTTGGTAGTACAAGTCCAAAACAGGGTTTTGATCAACGGCTTCATAAAAAACATCGGTTCCAAGATGTTCTCCGAGAGCTGTAGCTAATGAGCTTTTTCCTGCTCCAATCGTTCCGGCTAATACAATCAACATAGTGCTCCTCTCTTTTTCTAACGTTCTCATTGTATAAAAATATGGTATGGTTTTCAAGAATTAGACACGATTCCATTCAAATAAAATTCCCCCAAAATTTCTAGTAGGAGTCACAAACCTGAGGTAAAAGAGAATTTAAAAGCTCTTTTTTCTGTTGTCAACCAAGGCCGATTTCGTGCTATAATAGTGTCTATGGAAGAAAAATATTTGAAAATTGCCCAAGAATTGGGTGTTAGTTTAAAACAAATTGATACGGTCTTGACGCTCACTGCAGAGGGAAATACCATTCCTTTTATTGCCCGATATCGTAAGGAAGCAACAGGAAACCTCGACGAAGTGGTCATCAAATCAATTATTGATCGTGACAAGGCTTTAACAGCTCTGGCTGGGCGTAAGGCGACGGTTTTAGCAAAGATTGCAGAACAAGGGAAATTAACCGATCAGCTCCGTCAAGCGATTGAAGAAGCAGAAAAGTTAGCGGATGTGGAAGAACTGTATTTACCTTATAAAGAAAAACGTCGCACAAAGGCCACAATAGCTCGTGAAGCTGGATTATTCCCACTAGCACGTCTTATTTTACAAAACGTAGCAGATTTGGAAAATCAAGCAACTCATTTTGTTTGTGAAGGTTTTGACACGCCTGAAGCTTGTCTTGTAGGTGCTGTTGATATTCTTGTAGAAGCTATTTCGGAAGATCCAAAGCTCCGTGCATGGACCTATCATGAAATTCAAACAAATTCGAGTCTCTATTCTGAATTAAAAGACCAAGCAGCTGATGAAAAGTTTGTGTTCCAAATGTATTACGATTTTTCTGAAAAAGTTGCGAAAATGCAGGGTTATCGTACCTTAGCTTTGAATCGTGGAGAAAAATTGGGCGTTCTTAAAGTTCATTTTGAACACAATTTGAATAAGATAATTCGTTTCTTTGAGGTTCGTTTTCCGCAGAAAAATGCTTATATAGCAGATGCAATCAATCAGGCAGTTAAGAAAAAAATTATCCCAGCTATGGAGCGGCGCGTTCGGACAGAGTTGACAGAAAGTGCAGAAGAAGGGGCGATTGCTCTCTTTTCAGAGAATCTTCGGAACTTGCTTCTCGTTCCACCATTAAAAGGAAAAATGGTCTTAGGTTTCGACCCTGCCTTTCGTACTGGTGCTAAGTTAGCTGTCGTAGATCAGACTGGTAAGCTACTGACGACACAAGTGATTCATCCAGTCAAGCCAGCTTCTCAGGCCCAGATTGCTCAGGCAAAGGAAAAGTTGGCCAACTTAATTGGTCAATACCAGGTGGAAATTATTGCCATCGGGAATGGGACAGCTAGCCGAGAATCGGAAGCTTTCGTTGCTGATTTGTTGAAAGATTTTCCGACGGTTTCTTACGTGATTGTAAATGAGAGCGGAGCTTCTGTCTACTCCGCATCTGAACTGGCTCGAACCGAATTTCCAGACCTAACGGTAGAAAAACGCTCTGCTATTTCCATCGCACGCCGTCTGCAAGACCCATTGGCTGAGTTGGTTAAAATTGATCCAAAATCGATTGGTGTTGGACAGTATCAACATGATGTCAATCAAAAACTTTTGTCTGACAGTCTAGATTTTGTCGTTGATACAGTTGTTAACCAGGTCGGGGTCAATGTCAATACTGCAAGTGCTGCTCTTCTTTCACATGTGGCTGGCCTCAATAAAACTATTTCAGAAAACATTGTCACGTATCGTATAGAAAATGGTGCTCTGACTTCTCGTCAACAGCTTAAAAAAGTTCCTCGCTTGGGAGATAAGGCTTTTGAGCAGGCAGCTGGTTTCTTGCGTATTCCAGATGGAACAAACTTTTTGGACAATACTGGCGTGCACCCAGAGTCATATAAGGCTGTAGAGACGTTGTTAAAACTGCTAGAAATTGACCACTTAGATGTTGCTGCGCAGGAAAAATTAAAACAAATTTCTATTGAAAAGATGGCAGAGGAAATTGGTGTCGGTCAGGAAACGTTGAAAGATATTATCGCTGACTTGCTCAAGCCTGGGCGTGATTTGCGTGATGAATTTGCAGCGCCAGTTCTTCGTCAAGATGTTCTTGATTTTAAGGATTTGCAAATTGGTCAGAAGTTGGAAGGTGTGGTCCGGAATGTGGTAGACTTTGGTGCTTTCGTGGACATTGGTATTCACGAAGATGGGCTGATTCATATATCAAACATGAGTAAGAATTTCATCAAGCATCCAAGTCAAGTTGTATCTGTTGGTGATTTGGTGACAGTTTGGGTTCATAAACTTGATCAGCAACGTGAGAAGGTTAATTTGACCTTGGTGGCTCCCCGTGAATCTCACTGACTATGTTCAGCAGGTATCTGTAGAGGACTTCGGTAAAGAATTTCGACATGTAGCTCTTTGGAATAGCCGATTACGGTCGACAGGTGGTCGTTTCTTCCCAAAGGATGGCCACTTGGATTTTAATCCCAAACATCTGGAGGAGCAAGGGTTGGAAGTTTTTAGAAAGATTGTCCGCCATGAACTCTGCCATTACCATCTTTACTATGAGAAGAAGGGTTATCGGCATGGAGATACGGATTTCAAGAAACTGCTGGCTGCGGTGGACGGCCTGCGCTATGCTCCTAAACTGGAACAAGCTACCAAGCCTAGTCTGCTTTATATCTGTCAGTCCTGTGCCCAAGCCTACCAGCGAAAGCGCCGCATTGATCTAAAGAAATACCGGTGTGGAAAGTGTCACGGAAAGCTCGTTTTGAAACGATAGAGAATCAGTCCTTGGGCTGATTTTTTTGTTGCGAAATATGGTATACTAGTATGGAATTGAGGTGAGTCTATGACGCAAAAGAGAGAAGAACGCTTAATTGAGTTATATGAAAAAGGTGTCTTGACCAAGGAAGAGGCTCGCGCCTGTTTTAAGGAAATGAATCAAGAACCAGACTTTCTTTTTGTGGAAGAAAAAGCAAAATTGAATTTTACCTTACCAAGTTTCAAGGTCTTTGCTTCCTCAAAGCTGAAACAGGCCTATTCATTTGATGGAATTGAATCACTCTTTCTAAAATTATCCGAGGGGCGGCTGACTCTGACTAAGTCTAAGAATGAACAGATCACCGTAGAAATTGTTTATAATCAAGATGCGCCAGAAGACAAACTCCCCCGTCTTTATGTTGAAAAGAAAGGACTATATTTCAACAGTAGTTTGGCCTGTCGCTTGACCATTAGCTTACCCCAGGAATGGATGTCAGTACTAGCTGTAGAACTTGGTCAAGCAGATGCCCGGTTAGACTACTTGCCGTTTGAAGATATTTCTATCCGCAGTTCAAGAGATAAAAAACAACAGGATATTCGCTTGACAACCTGCGGTGGCTACCCACAACATTTGTATGTGCAATTGGCACACGCGCCTTTCACCTTACAAACAGGGAAGGGGCAGGGAATTCGAGGACAGATTGAGTCTCAATCAGGACAGGTTGTAGTCAATCGAAAGAAGAAAAATAGTCCTTATCAATTTGAAAAATCAGGAAATGATTTACTCTTTATAAAAGCACAGACTGGTCAAGGTGCTTTTTATGTGAAAGGAATAAAAGATGTCAATTGATTTGTATAGAGTAAGAAAGGGAAAAGTTGTGTCTGGCGTTCTTGCTGGCATTGCTCATAAATTAGGATGGGAAGCATGGCTTGTTCGTGCCCTCTTTATAGCAGGTCTTCTATTTGGAAAATCTTTTATCTTGTTAATCGCACTTTACGCAGCAGCAACTTACTTCTTACCATATAAGGAAGATAAGGATGCCGAGAAATATGGAACTGGCCCGCGTAAGATAAAAGATGCTGAGAAGATACGTAAATTTTAGTTTAGATAGTAGGCTTAAAAAAACTTGAGTTAGTATTAATGCTCAAGTTTTTTTATTTTATTTAGTTTGCGTGACTAGCTATTAATTCCATTTGACCTGTAAAGGTCCAGTCTGATACATCGGCTGGTAAGATAAAGTGGGTACCTTTTTGAAGTGGATAGCTGGTTTCACCGACTTGGATGGCACCTTCCCCTTCGATGACACTGACAAGCAGGTAAGGAACGGTCTGTTTCATTTTGATTTCTTGATGAATATCCCATTTATAGACTGTAAAAAACGGATTTGCTACTAAGACGGTCGAATCAAGATGATCGATTTTAAGCTTGGCAGGTGTTGAATTGGCAACTGGACCAATTGTCAGCACATCAATCGATTTTTCAATGTGTAGTTCACGGAGGTTGCCTGCATCATCACGGCGATCAAAGTCATAGACACGGTAGGTTGTATCGCTAGATTGTTGGGTTTCTAGTATCATGATACCTTTACCGATGGCGTGCATGGTGCCGCTTGGTACAAAGAAGAAATCACCCTTTTTGACGGGTACATGGGTCAACAGCTTGTCCCAATCTCCAGCTTCGATTTGCTGGCGGAGTTCTTCTTTGGATTGAGCGTTGTGGCCATAAATGATTTCAGCTCCGTCCTCGGCTTCTAAAATGTACCAACATTCTGTCTTGCCTAATTCACCTTCGTGAGCCAAGCCATAGCTATCATCGGGATGGACTTGGACGCTAAGCCAATCGTCTGCATCAAGGATTTTGGTTAATAATGGAAAGACATTATCTGTGGGATTGCCAAATAAATGTTTTTCATTCTGATAGAGGTCATGCAGTCCTCTTCCTTTATATTGACCATTTGAGACTGTTGTTACGCCGTTTGGGTGGGCAGATATAGCCCAACATTCACCAGTTTTTTCACTAGGAATATCGTAGTGGTAGTTGGTTTTCAGGCGTTGACCACCCCAAATTTTTTCGTGCATTACAGGTGTGAGAAACAAGGGTTCCATATTCATCTCCTTTTTAAAAAGAATTCTACTATAAAAGTATAACAGAATTGTTAGAATTGTGTATCTGATAGCATGAGTGTTTTTTATTGACTTTAATTAAATAAGTAAGTAAACTTATTCTTTTATTAATATAGTCCACTTCTTTCCCCTGCAAGCGCTAACTTATGGTATAATATAATAAAACTGAAAGTGAGGGAACAGATGACCGTTTATGTAAAAGATCTGGTCGATAATCTGCGGATTGAATGTGCTTATGGTACTGAAGAGCTCCTGAAAAAACCGATTACAACTGCAGATATTACCCGACCAGGATTGGAAATGACTGGCTACTTTGATTATTACGCCCCAGAACGGATTCAACTGATTGGTATGAAGGAATGGTCCTATTTGACAGCAATGACTGCTCATAACCGTTACCAGGTCCTTTCTGAGATGTTCCAGCCAGAAACGCCTGTTGTTATTGTTGCCCGTGGTCTGGAAATTCCTGAAGAGATGTATAAGGCTGCTAAGGAAAAACAGATTGCAATTTGTAGAAGTAAAACTGCAACTAGTCGACTGTCAGGGGAACTCTCCTCTTATTTAGATAGTCGATTGGCACAACGTACCAGTGTTCATGGTGTCCTGATGGATATCTATGGCATGGGGGTTTTAATCCAAGGTGATTCTGGTATTGGTAAAAGTGAGACGGGCCTAGAGTTGGTTAAACGAGGACACCGATTGGTGGCTGATGACCGAGTTGATGTCTTTGCCAAAGATGATGTTACCCTTTGGGGTGAGCCTGCAGAAATACTTCGTCATTTATTGGAAATTAGAGGAGTTGGGATTATTGATGTGATGAGTCTATATGGTGCAAGTGCCGTTAAAGATTCATCAGAAGTGCAATTAGCAGTCTACCTTGAAAATTTTGAAACTGGCAAGGTGTTTGACCGACTGGGAAATTCTGGTGAGACGATTGAGATTGCTGGGATAGCGGTTCCTCAAATTCGTATACCTGTAAAAACAGGACGAAATATTTCTGTAGTGATTGAAGCAGCTGCAATGAATTACCGAGCAAAACAAATGGGATTTGATGCGACAAAATTATTTGAGGAGCGTCTTTCCAATTTAATTGAACACAATAGGAGTGAAAACTAAGATGGATCCAGTTGCAATTACATTAGGCCCCCTAGAGATTCGTTGGTATGCCGTCTGTATTTTACTTGGTTTAATGCTCGGAGTTTACTTAGCAGTAAAAGAGGCTCCACGCAAGAAAATCCTTCAAGATGATATTTTAGATTTTATCTTGATTGCCTTTCCACTTTCCATTATTGGAGCGAGAATATATTACGTTGCCTTTTCTTGGAGCGACTATAAAGACAATATCTTATCCGTTTTTGCAATTTGGAATGGCGGAATCGCTATCTATGGTGGTTTGATTACGGGAGCCATCATCTTGTATTTCTT
Organism: Streptococcus sp. VTCC 12886; assembly: GCF_049893425.1. Lineage (NCBI taxonomy): Bacteria > Bacillati > Bacillota > Bacilli > Lactobacillales > Streptococcaceae > Streptococcus > Streptococcus sp. VTCC 12886. The sequence goes on from NZ_JBMVJB010000009.1 coordinate 62,428, forward strand.
TACACAGTACCGCTTTATCAAAACTCTAGATTTTCTAGATGTCGTTGCGCCATCGGTTATGTTGGCTCAGGCGATTGGTCGTTGGGGAAATTTCTTTAACCAAGAAGCTTATGGTAAAGCTGTTGATAGCCTAAATTATTTACCAGGATTCATACGTGATCAGATGTATATAGACGGTGCTTATCGTCAACCAACCTTCCTATTTGAATCGTTGTGGAACTTATTGGGATTTGTAGTGATTTGTATATTACGCAGACGTCCTAAACTTCTCAAACAGGGAGAAATCACAGCTTTTTATCTCATTTGGTATGGTTGTGGTCGTCTCTTAATTGAAGGATTGCGGACGGATAGTCTCATGTTCTTGGGCATACGCGTCTCACAATGGTTGTCTGGAATCCTAATCCTCGTTGGTATTATCATGGTTGTACTACGGAGGAGAAAAGCAACTATTCCGTTCTATCAATCATAAAGGAGAGAATATGATTATTGAAATTTCAGTGTTGATTATTGCCTTGTCCATCGCGGCGGTGGCAGTATACATTATTTTGTTTTTAAAAAAATTGAATACAGTAACGGATGAAGCGCAACAAACCTTAAAGGTCTTGACTAGTGATGTGAATGTAACACTCTACCAGACCAATGAGCTATTAGCTAAAACCAATGTGTTGGTAGAAGATGTTAATGGAAAAGTTGCTACTCTTGATCCGCTATTTGTAGCAGTGGCAGACTTGTCAACTTCTGTTTCTGACCTGAATAAATCAGCAAGAAATTTGACAGTCAAGGCTAAGTCTGCTGGAGCAAGTACAGTGAAGGCAGGTGGAGCGCTCTCTGCACTGTCAGCTATCTCATCTCTCTTAGGTAGGAAAGGAGAAAAAAATGGTAAGAAAATCTAGTAGTGTACTAACCAGTCTCTTATTGGGAGCAGCAGGAGGTGCAGCAGCAGCTGCATTTCTAGCAAGCAAAACTGGTAAAGTAGTCAAAGAAAAGGTAGTCAATTTTGCAAATGATTATAAGGAAAATCATGATGAAATCAATGCTGATTTCGTGAACAAAGCTCAAGATCTAGGAAAACAAGCATCTGAACGGTTCACTGAAGTGAAAACACAACTTGAAACTGGTGAACTGAGAGTTGAAGACTTGGTCAAATCTGGCAAGGAAAAATCTTTGGAAACCTTTGAACAAATCAAAGAAAAAATTGCAGAACAAAATCTTTCTACAGCGGATATTCTGGATGCAATTAAAGCTAAAACCACTAAAGCACCAACAGTTGATGTAACGGCTGATGATATTGAAGATGCTGTGGTAGTTTCAGAGGATATTGAAATTGATATTGATTCTGTTGTTGTTGAACCTACTGTGAAGGAAGTAACTGAAGCACCAACAAATGATAGCGAAGAGTCTCACAACCTCTAAAATAATAGTCAAAGAATCAATTTAGCATTGCTAAATTGATTCTTTCTTTTGACAAGAAATTTGTTCATTTGTGACGGAAGGAATAATTTTGCCACAAAAACCTTGTTAAATTCTATTATTTCCAGTATTGAAATAATCATTTCATGTTACAATGATTGATAGAGAATATTAGAAAGAAGATTAAGATGAAATTACCACGTTTTGGGGTTGAAGAATGGCTGAATGTCCATGAAAAAAATGCAAAATATGATATTGCAGGGGTTTCCATCAAATCATTAACCTTAGATGAACTTTTTGAGTTGACCAATACTTCTGCAGCGACATTTTACAAGGAACTGGGAAAGACAAAATTGGATTATGGCTGGATTGAGGGGTCTCCAGGGTTTAAGAAATCGGTCAGTCAACTCTATCGTACAATCGGACCAGAACATATCTTACAGACAAATGGTGCTACTGGAGCAAATTTTCTAGCCCTCTTTAGTCTAATTGAACCAGGTGATCATATTATTTCGCTCTATCCCACTTACCAACAGCTCTATGATATTCCAAAATCACTAGGTGCAGAGCTTGAATACTGGCAGATCAAAGAAGAATTGAATTGGTTACCAGATTTAGATGATTTACGTCAATTAATTCGCCCTCAGACAAAGATGATTTGTTTAAATAATGCCAATAATCCTACGGGTGCGGTAATGGATGATGTTTTCCTAAAAGAAGTGGCTACGATTGCGGCCAGTGTTGGTGCCTATATACTAGTTGATGAAATTTACACATCGTTTTCAGAAAACAACAATTCTTCCATTGTAGACCTGTATGAAAATGGCATAGCAGTCAACAGTTTGTCCAAAACCTACTCCTTAGCAGGTATTCGTATTGGCTGGGTCGCTGCAAATGAGAAGGTCATTTCCATTTTACGTGATTATAGGGATTACACTTTGATTTGCGCAGGTGTATTCGATGATATGGTGGCTCAGCTTGCTTTGGAAAATCGCCAGGCAATTTGGAAAAGAAACCACCGCATTATCCACGAAAATCTATCAATTTTGGACCATTGGGTATCTATGCAACCTAGGGCATCCTATATAAAACCTGCTTTTGTCTCAACCTCCTTTGTCAAATTGGATGTTCCCATTCCGATTGAAGAATTTTCTTTGAACCTATTAGAAAAATATGGGGTATTGGTAGTACCTGGAAGTCGATTTGAAAAAGAGGGGTATGTTCGCATTGGTTATGCCTGTGACCAAGAGACACTGAAAAAAGGATTGGAGCTATTAGGAAATGCTTTAGCAGCATACGACAAAAGTCATTGAAAATCAACTAGAATCGAAGATCCATTGACAACTCATCACAAATGATATGAGTTCTTCTCAGTCTATCTTTAAGTCAAAGATAGCAACTTCTGGTATTCTTTTTTTAAGGTAACAGGCAGAAATGTAGCACTAGAACTTTTCACTCATCGAGGATCTTGACGAGAGGGTATGTTGATTTTCAAGCAGTATAATCTTAATGTACATAAAAAAAGCTAGCTTAGAGAACCTAAACTAGCTTTTATTTTTATTGATAGTTGGGAGAGTAAAGAGATCGTTCCAATCAGGGAAATTTAGGTCGGGTTTTGGGAGGCGATTATTCCATCCCTCTAGCCAGATTTGATAACGGGTATCAAAGAGCATGCGAATGAGTTTATCCATCATCTCGGCTTCTTGAGGGGAGAATTCTTTTCTTAATCGATCAATCTCCTGTAATTTTTGCAAGGGATTGATGACAAAGTCACTAAAACGTTCGATACCAGCTTGAATGAAAATACCAAAAAATAGATCGAAAAAGGCTTGTAATTCTTCCTCTGTCAGACTAGCAGTCCATGCTTTTAAGGTACGGTCAATTTGCAAACTTTCTTTAGTAAGGGCTGGGGCGGTCCGAAAATCGTACCCATCTACCTCCCAAGAAAAGCTGATGTGTTGTAATAAACCGATTGTGCGGCTGCTCACTATTTGCGCTTTTTCTGGTGTTTCCAACATCATCCCTACAATGGAATTTTGAGGAATAATCGGTACAATTTTTTGTTTGATTCCCAAATACCCATCCGACGTCAAATACTGTTTATGAAGTCCTGGAGCGTCAAAAGCGTAAACAATCAAAATATATTGTTGAAGGGTTGGTGGAAGTTGAGAAGTAGCATAAATTGCTAAATTACCACCCTTCGAGTGGCCTGAAACATAAAAATCAGAATGTTGAGCAGCCATGATATCCTGCAAATAGCGACTGGCAGATTGTTGTGCAGGAATTTCCTTCATATAGGTCATATGGAAATCTTCCTTCCACCCAATGATGGTATCATCGGTGCCACGGAAACAGGTCAACACTGTATCTCTATCCAAGTGATAGCTAACTGCTGCAAATTGTTGTTGTAAATCAATCTGATAATCATTAACATAGGCAAATGCTTTCAAGTATTTATAGCGTTTTGAGCTAGCCATTAATTCAAAAAGAGTTAAGCGGCTCTTTGTGACCATGGTAAAAGGAGGAAATTTTTGATTGTATTTTTCATTGAAAGCATCAAATAATTTATCAATACGAATACCAGAACTGGTGAATTCTGTCGGAACAAGATCGTCAAAGGGGAGATAAGATAATTCTGTCAAGGCTAGAATATCTAATTTATTAATAGCTTGGTCATAGAAACTATCGTATTGGATATTTTTAATGTAATCTAGTAAATTTGGTATAAAAACCTCAAGTTTTCTTATAGATAAATAGTATAACCTAATCATGCATAGATGACAACTATTCGTATAGTTATTTGGCCATTTTCATAAAAATTTCACATTCATTTCCACTGAATAAATTTGCATGTATTTTATAGAATAGACTATAATAATAATAGAAGAGTGAAAGGAGATACAGATGCAGAAGATTTTTCTAGTCGAAGATGATAAACCATTAGCCAATTGGTCGCTAAAAACTTGACGAATTGGGGGTATCAGGTCCAAGAAGTAAAGGATTTTCAGACGATTTTGAAGCTAATCGACGATTTTCAACCTCACTTGATTATACTTGATATCAGTCTTCCTTTCTTTAACGGCTATTATTGGTGTCAGGAAATCCGTAAGACCTCTCGTGTCCCCATCATGTTTTTGTCTTCGCATGATCAGCCAATGGATATTGTCATGGCGATTAATATGGGAGCGGATGACTTTGTGACCAAACCCTTTGAAATGACAGTACTTTTAGCAAAAATACAAGGACTTTTGAGAAGAACCTATGATTTTGTTGGTGAGCAGAGTTTACTCTGGTTTGAACAAATTAATCAGCAGGGGCAAACAATTCTGATGGTAACCCATTCGACAGCTGCAGCAAGTCGGGCAAAACGGGTTTTATTTATCAAAGATGGTATTCTCTATAACCAAATCTATCGAGGTGAGCGGACCAGTCAAGAGATATTTCAGTTGATATCAGATACTCTGACTCTTATGGCGAATCGAGGTGAGTAGTATTATGTTTGGACTATGCTTTCGATTGGCGCTAACCAATCTAAAAAAGAACTGTCGTCTCTACTACCCATACGCAATAATGACCATTGTTTCCACAGCCATTTCTTATATATTTGCATCATTAGCTTTTCATCCTGATTTAGGTCAAGTTAAGGGAGCAAATGGAGTGACCCAAGTGTTGGGGTTTGGTATGATTGTGGTCATGTTAGCAGTTGCTATTATGGTTTTATATGCCAATAGTTTTGTCATGAAGCAACGGTCAAAAGAGTTCGGTGTGTATAGTATTCTGGGTTTGGAGAAAAAACACCTTCTTTTGATGACTTTCCTAGAAAATGTAGTCTACTCAACTAGCACTATTTTGACCGGCCTCCTTTTAGAACTGGCCTTGGACGATTCAACAAAAAAAGTAGTCGTTTTTGGACGACTACTAAGTTCTAAACATTCATTACCCAAAATCAATTTGGTCTAACATCGTTTCTCGACTGGCTTGATCTAATCGGCTCTTGACAGGGCTTTTTCTTTTCTGTTGATAGCAGACAAGAGGAAATAAGAATAAGTGTGTTCATGTGTCATAAAAACAGTAACTAAAACATTAAAATCAAAATTTATATGGAAAGCTTACTTGACATTTTGCGCTCTCAGGAGTATTATAAAAGCATGAAAGGAGCATGTTGTGAAAAATCGTTTGGAAGAATTACGAAAACAAAGAGGAATTAAACAAGAAGATTTAGCTTCTGCTCTTGAAGTATCTCGTCAAACAATAGGTTCTTTAGAAAATGGACGTTATAATCCCTCTATTATATTGGCATTTAAAATTGCAAGATACTTTCAAATGAGCATTGAAGAAATTTTTATCTATGAGGAGGAAAGTGAAGATGAAAAATAAGGGTCAGATTTGGTATATCGGTTATATTGTTTCGTTGTTTTTGATTGTGATAATTTTGGTTACAGATTTTCCTAAAATGGTAGATATTGGACTTGCTATTTTATTCAGTGCCGTTTTTGGCGTTTCTCATGTTCAAATTTTGCATGATAAAATGATTAAAAATGATGCAGACTACAAAATCAATGTTATGGACGAACGGAATATCATAATCAAAGAAAAAGCGGGAAATATAACAAATATGTTTAACACAATACTGTTAGGGGTGGCAACAGTTATATTTATTTGTTTAGACTACATCATTCCAGCTATTATTGTCGGAAGTATCATTGCAATCCAGCCGATTATTTTAATCATTATCAGTAGTGTGCTTGAGAAAAAAATGTAGAAATAAAGGTTCACACAAAGGTTCTGTTGCAAAGTTTTCCAAAAAATCTATTTTAGTGTAAAATTGAGAAAAAAGACAGAGAGGACAGAGTAATGA